>MEDZ01000036.1 GCA_001724275.1 Gemmatimonadetes bacterium SCN 70-22 | reverse complement strand
GGGTGGTGCCACGGCCGGGGTCCAAACCATCGGCCGTGTGGAGGCTGTCGAACCATGGCACCCGGGACTGCCCTCCACCCCCTCCAGACCGATGCGCGACCTCCGCTACGCGTTCCGCACCCTCCGCACGACGCCATTCGTCAACGCGGTCGCCATCCTCTCGCTGGCGCTCGGCATCGGTGCGAATGCGGCGATCTATTCGCTGTTCGACCAGGTTCTGCTGCGCCCCCTCCCGGTCGAGGCGCCCGAGCAGCTGGTCAACCTGAAGCTCCCGGGCCCCATCCAGGGGAGCGACTCCTGCAACCAGTCGGGGTGCGGCGACGGCTTGATCTGGAGCTATCCCATGCTGCGCGACCTCGAGCGCACGCAGACGGCGCTGGCCGGGATCGCCGGGCACCGGATCTTCGGGGCGAGCATCGCCCTCGGCGACGAGCCGGCCGTTGGGGAGGGGATCTTCGTCACGGGGGGCTACTTCGCCACGCTCGGGCTGCGCCCCGCGTTAGGGCGCCTCCTCCAGCCGCGGGACAACGAGCCGGGGGCGGACAACATGGTCGCGGTGATCAGCCACCGCTTCTGGAGCGACCGCTTCGGCGGGAAGGGCGACGCGCTGGGGGAGCTGCTGCGGATCAACGGGCGGCCGTACACCATCGTGGGGGTCGCCCCCGAGGGGTTCGAGGGGAACACGTTGGGCGCGCGCCCGCTGGTGTACATCCCCATGCAGTCGCGCGTGTGGGTGGGGGCGTACAATGGCCTCGAGAATCGGCGCGACTACTGGGTGTACGTCTTCGGGCGACGCAAGGCGGGGATGTCGATGGAGGCCACGAAGGCGGGGCTGGACCGCGTCGTCGCGCCGATCCTGGCCGACGTGGAGGCGCCGCTGCAGCGGGGGATGAGCGAGCCGACGATGGCGCGCTTCAAGGCCAAGCGCGTGGTGCTGGAGCCGGGCGCCCGTGGGCAGAGCAGCATGCAGGGCGAGGCGCGCACGCCGCTGGTGATGCTCTTCGCCATCACCGCCGTGGTGCTGCTCATCGCCTGCGCGAACATCGCCAACCTCCTCCTCGCGCGCGGCGCGAGCCGCGCCACCGAGATGGGGGTGCGCCTGGCGCTAGGCGCCAGCCGCAAGCGGCTCGTCTCGCAGCTGCTGGTCGAGTCGCTCGTCCTGGCGATGCTCGGCGGGGTGGTGAGCCTGCTGGTGGCGCGGTGGACGCTGCAGGGGATCGCCGGTCTCCTCCCCCCCGAGGGGGCGATGTCGTTGGAGTTCCGGGTGCAGGCACCGGTGCTGCTCTTCGCGGCGGCGCTCGCCGTGGGGACGGGGTTCCTCTTCGGCCTCTTCCCCGCGCTCCACTCCACGCGCCCCGACCTCATCACATCGATCCGCGCCGGGGCCGGACAGATTGCCGGCGGTGGCGTGGCCGCGCGCTTCCGCACGGCGCTCGCGGTCGCGCAGATCGCCCTCTCCACCGCGCTCCTCGTCTCGGCCGGGCTCTTCCTCAAGAGCCTGGTCAACGTGAGCCGCGTCGACCTCGGGATCCGCATCGACAGCGTCGCGACCTTCTCGATCGCCCCCCTGCGTGCGGGCTACGACACCCTGCGCGCCAAGGTGCTCTACGCCCGCATCGAGGACGAGCTGCGCGCCCTGCCCGGCGTCACCGGGGTGACGAGCTCGCTCGTCCCGCTCCTGTCGGGCGACAGTTGGGGGAACGGCGTGCGGGTGCAAGGGTTCGAGTGCCTCCCCGACACCGACTGCGACTCGCGCTACACCGCGGTGGGGGCAGGTTACTTCGCGATGATCGGCGCCTCGATGCTGTCGGGGCGCGACTTCCACGCGTCCGACCAGTCCGGGGCGCCGAGGGTGGCGGTGGTGAACCTGGCCTTCGCCGAGAAGTTCGGGCTGGGGCGCGACGCGGTCGGCAAGTTCATGGGGCGCGCCAGCGGCAACGACTCGCTAGGCATCCAGATCGTGGGGCTGGCGCCCAACGTTGCCTACAACGACGCCAAGCGCGAGCCGCAGCCCGTCTTCTACCTGCCATGGATGCAGGAGGGGATCCTGGGGCAGATGTATTTCTACACCCGCACGCGGCTATCCAGCGACCAGCTGATCGCGGAGATCCCGCGCATGATGAAGCGGATCGACCCCGCGCTCCCGGTGCAGGAGCTCAAGACGATGCCCCAGCAGCTGCGGGAGAACATCTTCCTGGACCGGATGATCTCCATCCTCTCGGCCGCGTTCGCGTGCCTGGCGACGCTGCTGGCGGCGGTGGGGCTGTACGGCGTCCTGGCCTATTCGGTGGCGCAGCGGACGCGCGAGATCGGCGTGCGGATGGCGCTGGGCGCGGATGTCGGGCGCGTGCGAGGGATGATCCTGCGGCAGGTCGGGGTGATGGTCGCCGTCGGCGCGACGCTGGGGGCGCTCGGAGCGTTCGGCCTGGGGCGTGCGGCGCAGTCGCTCCTCTACGGGCTGGAGGGGCACGATCCGTTCGTCTTCGCGACCGCGGTCTTGCTCCTGGCGGCGGTGGCGTTCGGGGCAGGGTGGATCCCGGCGCGCCGGGCCAGCCGGACGCAACCCATGCGGGCGTTGCGATACGACTGAGGGGGGTCGCTGGATCGACGCGGTATCCACGCGTCGGGCACGAAACGGACATCCGGTGCTGCACCCGACCGCATGCGACATCCCGGCGGTGTGTGGCCGCACGCCCTCTTGCGCGTCGGGCCCGTGGGAGATATCATACAACCATATGGTTGTACGTTTCTCACTCCCCGATGGCGAGATCGATCGCCTCTTTCGCGCCCTCGCGGACCCCACGCGACGCGACATCGTGGCGCGCCTGCTCTCGGATGAGCCGGCATCCGTCTCGACGCTCGCCTCGCACTACGACATGTCGTTCGCGGCCGTGCAGAAGCACGTCGCCGTGCTCGAGGAGGCTGGGCTCGTGACCAAGCATCCGCACGGGCGCGAACGCATCGTCCGCGGCAATCCGGAGCGGCTCGCGCAGGCACGCGCGCTCCTCTCCCAGCTGGAGCAGCTCTGGGTGTCCCGCTTCAGCCAGCTCGACGCCATTCTCGCCGAACCACGTCCACGCAAGGAGTAACCCCCTCATGCCGATCACCGACGTCTCCTCCAACGCGCACGACCTCACCCTCACGGTCGTCGCCGACTACCCCGTCCCGGTGGAACGGCTCTGGGACGCATATGCCGACCCGCGGCAGCTGGAGCGCTTCTGGGGCCCCGAGCAGTGGCCCGCCACCTTCACGCGCCACGACATGGCCGTGGGGGGGCGCTCGCACTACTACATGACGGGCCCCGACGGGGCGATGTCGCACGGGTGGTTCCGCTACCTGGCCGTCGAGCCCTACAAGCGCCTCGACCTGGAGGATGGCTTCGGCGACGCCGACGGCACGCCTAACGACTCCATGCCCACCATGCGCATGGTCTTCCACTTCGAGTCCACGCCCACCGGGTCGCGCTTCAGGAGCGTGACGACCTTCCCCAGCCTCGAGGCGATGGAGCAGCTGGTGCAGATGGGGATGATGGAAGGGATGCGCTCGGCGATGGGGCAGGTCGATGCGGTGCTGGCCGACCTCGCCTCGTTCGCGGCGAGCCGTGGCACCGACGCGCAGCTCCTGAGCGACACGCAGGTGCGCGTGAGCCGCATCATCCGCGGGAGCGCGCAGCAGGTCTGGCGCGCGCATCACGAGCCGGCGCTCATGCGGCGATGGCTCCTGGGCCCCGATGGATGGACGATGCCGGTGTGCGAGGTCGCGACCGCGGTCGGCCAGCGCTACCGCTACGAGTGGGAGAAGACGGACGGCTCGCAGCGCTTCGGCTTCGAGGGCGAGCTGCTGGAGAGCGCGCCGCCGCACCGCGCGGTGACGTCCGAGCAGATGATCGGGATGCCGGGGCCCGGCACGCGCAACGAGCTGACGCTCACTCCGTTGCAGGAGGGGACGCTGATGAGCCTCATCATCACGTACCCCAGCAAGGAGGTGCGTGACATGGTCCTCGGGTCGGGGATGACGAAGGGGATGGAGGCGAGCTACGCGCGGCTGGAGCGGGAGCTGCTGGCGGCGTGATGCCGTGGCGACCGCGCATGCTGCGGCGCACGCTGCGGCGTGCGCGGTCGCTCCCCTAGGCAGGGGCCGCGGTGGCCTTTCGCGCGCCGAGCATCCCGCCGAGCCACGCCATCGGGAGGTACGCCCCCACCAGGTCCACGACGTTGAACCACATGGGCGAGGGCAGCATCGACACCGCCGTCACGCCCCCCGCCAGGAAGAGCACGCCGATGACGAGGGCGAGCCGCCGCTTGTAGCTGACGGCCACCAGCGCGGCGACCGTCGCACCCACGAGCGTCCCCAGCGCGTGGGCGAGGAAGGGAAAGAGGAAGTGCCTGGGCTGGAACAGGTGCATCGAGGCCTTCAGCCCTTCCGTGGTCGTGACGTCGGCGCCGGCCGGCGGGGGGATGATGCTCCCGCTCACCGTGACGAGCCCCATGTTGACCACGCTGCCGACGGCGAAGCCTGCCACCACGGCCAGGACATTGCGGATGAGGGGATTCACGGCGTGCTCCGCGGTTGGGAGGGGAGAGCGGTGTGGGGGGCTCCGGTGACGCCAGCTCCATCTCACGCGATTCGGCGCCCAAAGGTCGGTGCTGCCGGCGGCCGACGCAAGCTGGATGTCCCGGAAGCCTTCGCGGATTCGCTGTGCCCGCCGCATCGCCGCCGCCCCCCCGCTACTGCCAGTACCGCGCGTTCGAGAAGTCCCAGCTCCGCTGCGACGCCACACCGCCCGGCGTCAGGAACGAGTGCTCCACCGACGAGTCGCGGATGCGGACCATGCCGAGGTTGTGCCCCTCGAGGTAGCCGCTGTTGTACGCGTCGGCGATGCGCTGGCGGAAGTAGGTGGCCGGGCGCACCTCCTGCCGGGTCCGTTGCACCAGGGAGAAGCCGCTCCCGTTCTCGTCCTGCTCCAGCACCACGAAGACGCCGTTCTCGAACCTCCCGTAGGCCGAGCGCCCGTCGTCGTCGACGATCGTCCCCACGGGCGACCCCGAGAAGCGCGAGACGAACTTGAGGAACTTGCTCGCGTAGTTCTTGATGGCGCTGCTCGTCAGCTGCAGGAATTGCACGGTGCTGACGGGATCGTAGGTCGGAGTCGCGCCGGCGGGCGCCGGGTGCAGGACACCGGTGGGAGAGGTCCGCCTGGGCCCGGCGCGGTGCGCAAGGCTGTCGAAGACGGTGTAGCGCACGGTCGAGGAGTAGCCGTAGTGCAGGTCGCCCGACAGGAGCACGACGTTGCGCCCGGCCATCAGGCGCAGGAACTGGTGGAGGTGCTCCTCGTTGGCCGCCCAGTTCTCGTAGTCGTACTTGTAGTCGCCCATGAAGAACGAGATGAAGCGCTGCAGCCACTCGATGCTGGAAAAGCCGAAGACCGGCGCGGCGGAGACGAGGACGATGGGGCGGGTGGTGGGCCAGTTGCGGGTGAGCGATTGCAGCCGTCGCATGGTGGCGTCCCACGACGGCTTGGTCTTGAGCCAGGCGGGGCCGGTGGGGTCGTGGTCGGCATCGTGGTCCTGGTGCCCCCGCATGGTGCGCGTGTCCAGGAAGTAGATGAACGGGTCGCTGGGGACGCAGAACTCCCAGCGGTCGATGCGCCAGAACGCCTCCTCGCACTGCGGGTACCGGCGCTCGCGCCCCTCCACGAGCGCCGCGAGGTCGCCGGCGTCGCCGAACGCGTCGGGGTCGTTGCCGTAGCCCTGGCACAGCCAGTACGCCATGAGCGCGTTGGCCACCACGCGGCGACCCAGCTCCTTCGCCCAGACCTCCCGCTTCCACCGGACGCTCAGGTTCCAGTCGTCGGTGACGTCGTGGTCGTCGAACACCATGTACGTGGGGCAGTTCGCCATCAGCCGCCGCGCGGCGGGGAGCCCCTTGGTGAAGTGCTCCAGCTCCTTCGGCGGGTCGCTCCACGTGCGGACGTTCCACATCAGCCCGTACAGCGCCAGGTACTCGGCGAGCCGGATCATGTGGTTGTCCAGGTCGTCCGAGGTCAGGCCGGCGTAGCGCTTGAGGATGGTGGCGCGCTTGCCGACACCGACGTGCCGCCCGGGGCCGGGGAGTTCCTCGACCTTCGGCTGGATCTTCCGCGACAGCGCGATGACCTGCCGCATCACCAGGTCGTGCACGTCGTCGGCGTATACCTGGTCGCCGCCGAGGCACATGACCGCGGGGCGCCGAGCAAGGTCGGTCACGTGGCGCGCCACCAGGGTGTCGCCGTCGGCCATGGTATCGGTCTTCCCGCCGTGGGCGTCGTGGATCTTGCGGCAGGAGCCGTAGAACGCCGTGAGGGGGGCGCGCGGGCGCTGCAGGAAGAACGTGGGGAGCGCCTGTCCGTCGTAGGCCAGCTTCTCCTGCCTGACGAGATCGGCGAAGGGGGCATCGTCCCACCCCGTCGCCGTGCGCACGCCGATGCCGTACGCCAGCAGCGCCCCCGTGGGGAACGGCTGCGGTGGCCGGATGCGACCGAAGGTGATGAAGAGGCGCTCGGTGACCTGCACCGTGAATGGGTGCTCGTCGTGGGCAAGCCAGGCGCCCGTCCCGGCCAGCTTCACGCTGAAGCGGATGTCTGGCCGGGAATAGGTGGCGAGCTGGATGACGACGAGCTCCGGCTCGCAGCGTCGAAGCAGCGGACCGAAGAAGATGTCGTCGGTGGTCACGATCAGACCTGTCGCCCGGTCTTCGGGTCGTACTTCACCTCGACGGGGACCACCTGGTCGGTGGGGAGGATCTCCAGCCACTGGTCGAAGATCTCGTAGTTCCCCCCGACGTTGGCCCGGAAGCCCCCCTCCAGCGGATAGAAGCCGTGTTCGTAGACGCGGTCGATGGGGGTACTGGTGACCACGTTCGCCTCGTCCACCAGCTGCGGATCGGCGATCTCGTCCTCCTTGGGATACTTCCCCGTCTCGACTCCCTCCTGGTGCTTCCGCCGGATCTTGCGCGCCAGGTCCATGATCACGTCGAGCATCGGCTGCCCGTTCAGCGGGTTGCCGTCGATGTCCTTCTCGTTGGGATTGTCGGTCTGGTAGATGTCCGCCGGCCCGATCCCGTTGAACCCTTCCACCCCCTGGAGCCAGTTGATCGCGGCCTCCTCCTTGCCGGGGCGGATGGGGATCACCGCCTTGACCCACGGGGCGTTGAGGAAGGCATTGCGCATGTTGTCGCCGTCCAGCTGCAACAGCCAGCCGAGCGAGCTGCCGAAGCGTGCCGGCTGCGAGTCGGCGGTGATCCAGTAGTTGTCGCGGTTGGGATCGTCCATGCCCCCCCAGCCGACCTTGGTGGCGGCGAGGGCGGCGGCGTTCCCGCTGCTGGCCGCGTTCGCGAGCCCCTGCAACAGGCTCCGCACGCCGGCGTCGAGGCGGCGGACGAGCTCGCGCGCCGGGGAGCGCGGCTCCAGCTGCTGCTTGGCGTCGTAGAAACGCGGCCGCCACCACTCGGGCGCCACGAAGTACAGCATCTTGTCGACGTCGAAGATCGAGTTGATCAGCTCCGCCACCACGTGGCGCGTCCGGTCGTCGGGCATCGGGACGCCCGCCGTCAGCATCTCCTGGATGAGCTTGCGGTAGACGACGATCCGCTCCTCCTCCCGCAGCTCATCGCTGGGGCGCTGCGCGATCTCGTGGGTGAGCTTGATGCGCTCCTTGGCCGTCTCGAGGAAGGCCTTCTGGAACTCGGCGGCCTCGCGCGCCTTGAACGCGTCGAGGTTGGCCTTGTTCCTGGCGACGACGTCGTCGTTGGCCCCCGGGGCCGGCGACCAGTGCAGGGTGAGCCCCACCTGCACGCTGTTCTGCCCCTGGAAGTCCGCCGAGTCCAGGTGCAAGGTGAACTTGGCGCGGTTGTCGCCGTTGTCGATCCCTCCCTTGCGCGATGCCTGCACCGGCTTCCCCTGGCCGTCGAACTCGACGTTCTCCAGCACGTAGCCCGAGCGCGGGCAGACCGCCTCCATCGGGAAGTCGGACTGGATCTTCTCGAGGTTGCCGAACCACTCCGAGTCGTCCACTTCGACGCCGTCCTTGTACACCTCCCCCTCGTTGTCGGCGTCGGTCCCCTCGATCGAGATGAACGGGATGGTGACCACCTTCTGCTCGGCGAACGGCTGCAGCATCGGGATCTCTTCCGGCGCCGGGATGCCGTCCAGGTCGGCGGGCTTGGCGATGTGCATCAGCTGGGCGAGCCCCAGCTGCTCGCCCGGGCGGTCCACATAGGTCTGCCAGCACAGGTAGCTCCCGACGTCCTGCACCTGCACCGCCACCTGGCGCATCTTGCGCCGCAGCTCGTAGTTGATGAGGGCGTCGGTGGTGTTGGTCAGGACGTAGCGCTTGCTCGACGTGTCGGTCGTCTCGCTGATGGTCTTGAACGTGGACTTGAAGCTCTTGCGGATCTCGCTGGACAGCTTCTCGGTCTGCTGCCGCATCCGCTTGTGCGACTCCTCCCGGGCCTGCTGCTGGCTGCGGCTGTAGTCGAAGCTGGACGTGGCCGTCACCGAGGCGTAGGAGGCGCTCACGCTCGCCCCGAACTTGATGTCGTCCTTGTTGTCCTGCTTCACCGCCTCGCTGATCTCTTCCTGCGTGCTGGTCTGCGTCTCGTTGCGGAAGGTCGTCTCCAGCGCCTGCTCCAGCGTCTTCTCCACAACCACGCGGCGCGTCTGCACCTCGACCAGCTCCACGGTGGAGCCCGGGCTCATCCACACGTGGCCGACCGGCGTGCCGAGGAAGGAGTCGAGCTCGAAGAAGTACTGCCGGAAGAGGTGCACGACGCTGATCGGCGAGAGCGCCACGCGTTGCAGGTGCTCGCGGTCGCGCGGGTTGAGCGTGTCCAGGCCGAGCGCCCCCTCGATGGGGTTGGCGGCGCCGAGTGCCTGCAGCAGCGACGCCGCCTTGGCGGCGTTGTCCCTGGTGGTGAAGAAGACGTCGGCCAGCGTGCCGAAGGCCTTCTGCGCGGCCAGGTACTGGAGCGCCCCGGCCATCGACGACTCGTAGCGCAGCCGGCTCTCCAACGTGGCCCGGGCGCGATCGGGTTCGAGCGCACGGCTGCGCGCGAGTGTCTCGAAGCGCCCCGTCGCCTCTCCCTTGCAGAGCTGCTGGTAGAGCTCGGTGTAGACGGGGGTGACCTCCTGCGCGAAGGTGCGCTCGAGCTCCTCTGCGGAGAGGAGCTTCTGCCAGAGCGCCGGCTTGAGGCGCTCACCCGCGGGGAACTTGGTTGCCAGCTTCGCCAGCAGGACGCTGTCGAAGGTGCGCAGCCCCACCGCCGTGGCCGCGCCGGGTTGCACCTTGATCTTCACCTCGCAGCGTTCGCCGTAGGTGACGTCGATGAGCCCGCTGAACTGCCGGCCGAACCGCTCCAGGAGGGATCGGCGATCGTTGTCGTAGCCGGCGTCGAGGCGGGAGGCGATGCGCTTGGACTTCCAGCCGAGCAACGGCTGGTAGATGCCGAAGAGCTCGCTATCGTATGGCAGGACCGCGGTGTAGTCGATCAGGTCGGTCAGGCGCTTCGGTGATGCCATCGCGATAGCCTCCGGGAGTCACGGCGGGGTCAGGGTATGGGCGTCACCGCGTGGCCAAACGTTTGGTGCGTGCGAGCGGCGGCGCGCCAGGGGGCGAGCGGAGCGGGCGCACGATAATGTCGTGGGCCGCCAACGCACGTGTTGCAGGTCACGGGCACCGCGTGTCAGGTGCCCGGGAGAATGCCGGCCGTCGAGGTTGTGGGTACGGGCGCGCTTGGCGTGCTTGGCGTGCTTGGCGCGCTTGGCGCGCTCGGCGTTGCCCCGTCTCCGGGGCGACGGCCACCCGTCAGGGGGTCCAGCCGGGAAGCGCTGCGCCCTGCCGCACCCATGCCGCGAACTGCCGTTCGTCGAGCCGGTCGCCCTCGCGAAGGTCGATCCAGCGGGCGTCCTTGCTGCGTGGGGTGCCCCCAGGCGGCACCGGCTGCAACGACGTGCCGCGAAAGAAGGTGACCTTCACGTAGTGGGTGTAGACGTGGAACGACAGGAACCACCCCTGTCCCTCGATGCCGTAGAACGGCGAGTTCCACTTGACCGCCTTGCGCACGTTAGGCACCGCGCGCGAGATGATGGCGTCGAGCCGCGCGCCCAGCTCACGCTTCCACCCCGGCATGGCGGCGATGTACGCCTGCACGGGGGCGTCACCGTCCGCCTTGGCGACCTGGGGGTTGCCACCGGCGAGGAGGCGCAAGCGCGGGCGCTTGCTCGCCGTGGTCCCTCCCGTGCCGTCCTTGGACCCGTTGAGCGCCACCGCCGCCTTGACGAGCGCCTTGAAGGCGCGCGCGTCGACCTTCTCCCCCTCGCGGATATCGATCGCGCGGCGGGTGTTCCCCGTCAGGCTGGAATTGAAGAGGTGCGAGGGGTCCGGGACGCTGGCTCCCCGGGCGAAGGTGAGCTTCACGACCTTCTGGTAGGCCTCGCCGGTGCAGACGATCCCGCCGTGCGACCAGACGGGATTGTCCCACTTCCACTCCTCGATCATTCCTGATGCGGCATCGAGTACGAGCGCCCGCATGCGGGCCAGCGTCTCCCCGCGCCATCCCCCCAGGTCGCGGATCCGCTGGTCGATGAGGCGCGACGCGTCTTGCGTGGCGGAGCCCGTCTTTGGCCCCGTCTTTGGCCCCGTCTTTGGCCCCGTCTTTGGCCCCGTCTTTGGCCCCGCCGTTGCACCGGCGGCCGGCTTCCGCGCCGTGCGTGCGCGGGGGGCAGGCTTTGCCGGCGACGTCTCCAGCCGCTCCAGCCGTCCCTTGCTTCGCACGATGTTCTTGTAGTCCCACTGGATATCGCGGGCCTTGGCCAGCCAGCGCTGGAGCACCTTGGTGTCGACATCGTCGACCTTCGTATAGCGCGCCTCGGCGGCCTTGAAGGTCCCCTCCGCCGCCAGCCCGGCCTCGTCGAACGACTGGCCGCTCCAGAACAGCAGCCGCACGCTGTTCTTGAGCTTGCTGTACCCGACGATCGGGTTGCCGTCGAGGAACCAAACGGGGTGGGCGTGCCAGATCTTGTGTTCCGCCTCGGGGAGGTGGCGCGTGATCTCCTCGGCCAGCAGCTGGCAGATCGCCCGGTCGGCGGGCGATTGGGCCGCATTGTACTCCTCGACGCTGCTATGTGGCATGGCGCGTTCCTCGGTCCTTGTAGCTGACGATGATCGGATGTGGGTGGTTGTGCGGGGCGCCACGGGCGTGATGGCCGGCTGCAGGAAGGAGGCGGGCCTGCGTGCGTGCCGAGCGCCGAAGGTTGGTACGAATGGCACGAGGCCGCTAGGGGGCGAGTGATCGAGTGCAGCTGGCCATCGCGCCGTTGGGTCATCCTTGCCGCCGCCCCAGACCTCCAGGCAGGCGCGCGCAGCATGTGTGCCAAAACGTGTAGGGTATCCGCCCCGCCGAAATACGGGACTGACGGATGGTGCCGGCAGGGCGGGGTGTCATGATGGAGCGCGGCGCGGGGCAAGCTGGTCCGCGTCCGCGTCGAAAGCGACAACACGTCACCGGGAGGACACCATGCACATGCGAGTCCTAACGGTCGCGGCTGCCATCGTGATGGGGGGGATCCCCGCCGTGGCCACGGCCCAGACCTCGTCTGCCGATCCGATACGGCTGGGTATCCTTGGCGGCGTCAACTCCGCCACCGTCGGAGGCAAGGACGCCGAGGATGCCGACCGCCTGACCGCGTTCCTGTTCGGCGTCTCGGTCCTCAAGCCGCTCGGCGGTGGCTGGGGCATTCGCCCGGAACTGCTCTATTCGCGCAGAGGGGCGGAGGCGCCGATCGACGACGAGGATGTCACGGGCAAGGCCAAGATCAAGATCGACTACCTGGACGTCCCCGTATTGGTGCAATACGAGGGGAAGACGGGTGGCGGCGTCCGCCCGCACGTGTACGCCGGGCCGTCCGTCGGCTTCAAGGTGCGCTGCAAGCTCGAGGGCACCGGTGCAGGGGTGACGGCGTCGATGGACTGCGACGACGCCGATCTCGACATCAAGAGCGTGGACTTCGCCGGGGTCGTCGGCGGTGGGGTGGCACTCCCCATCGGCCGCCATTTCGCGACCCTGGGGGTCAGGTACCAGCACGGCTTCACCGACCTGGAGTCCGAATCGGTGGTCAAGAACCGCGTGCTGTCGGTATACGCCGGCCTCGAGTTCTCGCTGACACGTTAGGCTGCGCGGCGCGGCGCCCGCCGAGGGTGCCGCGCCGAGCGCCAACTCCGCTCGCCGGGTGGCGGCATCCAGCGTGCCGGTCAGGGGGAGAGAGGTGCAGCCGTGCGTCTCGCGCGCCCCCTACGGCGATACCACCAGCACCCGCCGCCACAATCGCCCCGGCGGTGTCGTCACGGTCGACAGCACGTACTCGCCCGGGGCGCGCGGTGTGAAGGTGAAGTCGTACGTCTCTCCCACGTCCACGCGCACGCGCGCGGGCTGCGCCGCGCGCAATGCCGCCGGGAGCGTCGCCCCGTCCTTCGCCAGCGGCACCCACTCGGCCAGCGCGCTGTCCCGGCGGATGGTGAATGCGAACGCCTCTGCCGGCCCGATGTTGATGAACCGGAACCGATGCGCCTCGCCCACCCGCATGGCGATCGGCGGGCCGCGCACGGAGTCACCGTTCACCAATGCCTGCACCGAATCCCCTGCGGAGTCCCAGCCGAGGATGTGCACGTGATCCGTTCGCGCGTCGAACCGTTGGCCGGGCTCCAGCACGATGAGCGGACCGTAGAGCCCCGACGTCAGCTGCTCGATGTCCCGCAGGTGCGTGTGATAGATGAACGTTCCGGCGCGTGGTGTCGTCAGGCGCGCCGTGAAGCGCCCGCCTGGCGGCACCGATGGCGTCGGACGTCCGCCGTCGACTCCGCCCCAGCCGGCGACGCCGTCGGAATAGCTCTCGAGTTCGAGGCCGTGCCAATGCACGCTCGTCGCCTCGCGCAGCCGGTTGTGCACGCGCACATCCGTCGGCTGGCCGCGCGTCAGGACCAGCAGCGAGCCGGGGAGCACGAGCGAGTCCGGACCCGGCGCGCGAGCGCCCTGCTGCAGCACGAAGCTCATCGCGCGCGCCGCGCGCGTGCGCCGCACCCCCTCCTGCACGTACAGGTCGAGCGTGCGCGCGCGCCCGCGCGGGGGCACGCGCGCCCCCGCGGGGAGTCGCGCGTCGATCCCCACCACCAGCCCCGCCATGTGCAACCGGGGATCTTCGGCGTGCGCCTGGTGCAGGTCGGCGGGATTCGTCCCGGCACGCGCGATCGGCGCGACCACATGGAACATCAGGTGGCAGTGGAAGATCCAGCGCCCGGGCCTCACCGGCGCCCAGGACATCCGCATCGTCTGCCCTCCCCGCAGCACCTCGGTCACCACCTCGCGCTGGCGGTCGCGCGCAAAGGTCGTGTCGACCCAGATGTGCCCCTTGCTCTCCACGCGGAAGTACGCGCCATGCAGGTGCATCGGGTGCGGACGCAGCGACGCGTTCACCACCCGCCAGTGCAGCGTGTCGCCCACCGTGGCGGCCAGCTGCTCCGTGTACGGCCAGGAGCGCCCGTTGATCGCGAGTGCATTGTCGTATGCGCCCGAGTCGCGCGGGGCCCCCCAGATGTTGATCACCATGATGCGGTCGCCGGCGCGGTGGCTGGCGCGGTCGCTGGCGCGGTCGCTGGCGCGGTCGCTGACGCGGTCGCTCGCATGAGCGCCGCGCGGGTCCACCACGAACGCGCCCGCCGTGAGGTCGCGCTCCACCGCGTCGGCCACGTTCCCGATCCGCACGCGGTACAGGTAGGTGCCGGGCACTCCCGCCAGGAAGGTCACCGTGCGCGTCTCGCCCGGGCGCACGGGGACGCTGTCGCGCGGCGACGGGCGTGCCACGAAGCCTCGCAGTATGACCGTCGAGTCTGCCAAGTGGTTGGTCACCGTCGCGACGACCGTCGTCCCCTCGGGCACGCGCAGCAGCGGGCCCGGTATCTGCGGCGCCTTACCCTCCTCTGCCAGCGCCTCGACCTGCAGCACAGGGCCGGAATCGGCTTCAGGGCGCCACTCGCCCCGGCGCACCTCTAGCCGCACGAAGAGCGAGTCGTTCCGCAGCGTGCCGGCGGGGACGGTGTTGTCGTTCGGCTCGACGCGCTCGAGGGGCGAGTGGGGCTTGCCCTGCACCGACCCTGGGGGCGGCCGCACCGCATCGCCTGGCGCGCGGGCCATGAGCAGGGAACCGACCACAACGAGAGCGATCACGGCCTGCTGCATCGATGCCCCCGGGGGGAGTGGGGTCTTCCCACTACGCAGGCGACAATTAGGGGGCGACGGAGGTGCGGCGCAAGGGAGCGCGGCTCGATCCATGCGCGCTGCCGTCGTCGGGGGTGGGCTCGCCCTTCCCGCCGGCGATCACTTCGCCGTCATCGTTGCCCGGTACCAGCACCGCGTCACCGACCTCACGTCGGACGCGACGGTGAAGAACCGGGTGCTCTCGCCTACGTGGGCTTCGACTTCTCCATGAGACGTCAGCCGCGCACACCGCTGGGGGAGGGGGTCGTCTTGCGCGCCCGCTCCGCCTCCCACTCCACGAACGGGCCGTCGAAGTCCCTCAGGCGCGTCCCGTCGAACCACCACACCCGCGTCGCGACCTCGCGCAGGAAGGCACGGTCGTGGCTCACCAGCAGCACCGACCCCTCGTATTCCTCCAGCGCATCCTCGAGCGCCTCGATGTTCTCGACATCGAGATGGTTGGTGGGCTCGTCGAGGATCAGGAGGTTGGCATGCGACAGCGTCATGAGCGCGAGCGCCACGCGCGCCCGCTCGCCGCCGCTCAGCGTCCCGATGGTGCGAAAGACCTCGTCGCCGCTGAAGCCGAAGGCGCCGAGATGATTCTGGATCGCCCCCCGCCCCCAGAGCGGGCGCTGGTCCTGGACGGCATCGGAGAGCGATTTGTCCAGCGGCAGGTCGGCGAGGTCCTGCCGGAACCATGCGGCAGTGATCGATCCGCCGATCCGTGCCTCGCCGCTCGCCGGCGCACGGTCGCCGATGATGGTCGAGATGAAGGACGACTTCCCGGCGCCATTGGGCCCCACGAGGGCGACGAAGTCGTTGCGTCGCAGGACCGTGGTGAAGTCCTCCACGAGGACGCGCCCGGGGACTTCGACGCGCAAGTCGTTGATGGCGATCACCTGGTCGCCGCCGCGTTCGGCGGGTTCGAAGTGGAGCGTCATCGCGGCGGGGTCGCCCGGCGGAGGGGCGAGGCGCGGGAGGCGCTCCAGTCGCTTGCGCTTTCCCTTGGCCTGGAACGAGTTGACGCCGGCGATGTTGCGCCGGATGTACTCCTCCTCCTTCTTCACGTACGCGCGCTGCCGCTCCAGCTCGCGCTCGCGCGTGAGGCGTCGCTCGGCGCGCTGCGGGACAAACTGGGAGTAGTTCCCCTTGTACCACTCGCTCGTGCGCCCTTCCACGTGCACGATGTGCGTGGCAATGGCGTCGAGGAACGCACGATCGTGCGAGACGACGATGACCGTCTCGTCGGCGTCGTGCAGCCACTCCTGGAGCCAGGTCGTGGTGTCGAGGTCGAGGTGGTTGGTCGGCTCGTCGAGCAGGAGCAGGTCGGCAGGCGCAATGAGCTGCGCCGCCAGCCCCACGCGCCCCCGCTCCCCGCCGGAAAGCGACGACACGAGGCGCGTCTTCGATTCCTCGGCGTCGAAGCCAAGTCCCTGCAGCACCGCGTCGACGCGGGCGTGATAGATGTAGCCGCCCAGGTCGGCGAAGCGCTCCTGGTCGTGCCCGAACTGCTCGAGGAACTCGTCGGTGACGCGATCGCCGAGCTCTCCCATCTGCATGGCCTGTTCGGCGATGCGCTTCTCGAGGGCGATGACCTCGCGCCATGCCGCCGCTCCTGCCTCCCAGACCGTCGTTGCCCCTTCGAAGGCGCGGTGCTGGTCGAGCAGCGCATGCCGCAGGCCGGGCTTGCGCGCCACGCTCCCCACCGTGGGCTTGAGCTCTCCCGTGATGAGCTTGAAGATCGACGACTTGCCGGCGCCGTTGCGCCCGATGACTCCCCACCGGTCGCCCTCGGCGACGGTGAAGGCCACGTTCTTGAAGAGTTCAGTCGCGCCGAAGGAGAGGCCGACGTTGGCGAAGGAGAGAAGGGTCACGCGGTGCTGGGAGAAGAGCAGGGGAGCGAGGGCGGTCCGCGCGCGCGAACGGCGGGAGGCGACGCGCCATGGGAAAGGTAATCGCCCGCCCCGCCTCGCCCGGGTGGGCGGATGGTGTCGGTCGCCCCCACCCGGTAGACTTGGAGCTGCGCGCGTTGCACTCCCGTTGCACGCGCTCCCATCCCCTCCTCCTGACGACGCAATGAGCAACGCCCCGTCCGCGTTCAACGCCACCACCCTCGGCTGCTCCCTCACCTGCAAGGAGCTCGACGCCTCGATTCGTTTCTACCGCGACGCCCTCGGCTTCGCCGTGGCGCACCAGTTCGAGCGCGACGGGCGGGTCGTCGCCGCGGTGATCGTCGCCGGCGACATCCGCATCGTCCTCAACCAGGACGACGGCAAGCTGGGGTGGGACCGGATCAAGGGACAGGGGTTCTACCTGCAGATCAACGTGGCCGCTCCCGCCGACGTCGATGCGGCAGCGGCGCGACTCACGGCGGCGGGGTGGACGCTCCTGAACGAACCGGCGGATCGTCCGTGGGGGGCCCGCACGTTCCAGTTCAAGGATCCGGACGGCTTCAAGCTCGGCGTCTCCACGCCGATCTAGGCTCGACAGCCGCAACGGCCTGCGCCTCATCGCCCCCACGCCGCGACGGGGGGAGATGAGGCGCGGTGTGGCACCGCTTCAGCTCACGGCGTGATCTTCTTCGGCGTCTGCTGCCTGATCTTCTCCAGGTACTTCTCGAAGAAGAGCTTGTGGATGTCCATCATGTTGATCTCGCGCCCCTGGATGTACGACTGGACGATGTCGCTCGTCATGTCGAGCGGCGTGCCGGTCGTGATCAGGAGGGTGGCCTCCTTCCCCACCTCGAGCGACCCCACCTTGTCGGCGACGCCCATGAACTCGGCGGCATTGATCGTCACCGCCTTGAGCGCCTCTTCCTCGGGGAGGCCGAAGGCCACGGCGACGCCGGCCTCCCACGGCAGGCGATTGCTGTAAAGCCCACCG
Source organism: Gemmatimonadetes bacterium SCN 70-22 (assembly GCA_001724275.1). Taxonomy (NCBI): domain Bacteria; kingdom Pseudomonadati; phylum Gemmatimonadota; species Gemmatimonadetes bacterium SCN 70-22. Next base: position 18,117 of record MEDZ01000036.1, on the reverse strand, counting down.
GAGCCGCCGGAAATGGCGAACTTCACCCCGGCGGCGTGCAGCCCGGCCGGGGTGGCGTACGCCCCGTCATAGCCTTCGTAGTCGCGGTCGGGGGCCGACATCGTGGAGGTGAGGATCACCGGCACGTTCTCCGCCTTCAGCCGGTCGGCCACGAAGAGCGCGTCGCGCCCGCCGCGAATGACCAGCCTGACCCCTTCGGCCTTGGCCCACGTGATGGCGTCGTTGATCTGCGCCGCCCCGTCGGCTGCCACCACCACCGGGATCGCACCGTCGAGCGCCGGGATCATCGCCGCGTAGCGCGCATCGGTGCGCACGTCCTGCCCCGACTTCACCGCATCACGATACGCCCGCGCCTCGCCGAACCAGTCCTTGATCTGTTGCACCTGCTCGGCGTAGCTCTTCGGGGGTGGGCCGCCGGCCCCGCGCCCGCCGGGGCCGGCGCCGAAGCCGCGGCGCGGCCGCGCGTTGGGGTCGGGCCACCGCACGTTGAGCGCGGCCGCGCCCTTCATCGACATCTCCTCCCACGTCCACCCTTCCAGCGACAGCGCCGACGACAGCCCCGAGATCACGCCGCCTTCCGGCGTGCTGAAGGCCACCAGCACCCCAGCCGAGCGCGTGGTGCCGATGTGCCGGCTCTCGGCGTTCACCGCCACCTCGGCGCGCACGTTGGGGTTGAAGTCGCCGAGCTCGTTGATGTCGTTGGTGACGTCCACCGCGCCGACCTCCGTGATGCCCAGCGTGGTGTAGGCGTCGATGAGGCCGGGGTAGATGTGCTTGCCGCTCACGTCCACCACCCTGGCGCCCGTCGGGACGACCACGTCGGTGCCGCCGATCACCGCGATCTTCCCGCGATCGAGCACGATGGTGCCGTTGGCGATCGTCCCGTTGGTGACCGTGTGGATCGTGGCCCCGCGCAGCACCACCGGGCGGTCCTGAGGCGGTACGGTCATGCGCTCCTGCGCCTGGGCATCGACGGCAAGGAGCACCACCGACGCGGCCACGGCGAGCAGTGCGCGGCGTGCGCTGAAGTGGCCGATGGGCTTCGCGGTGCAGGTCATGACGCGCGTGGTAGAGGGTCGGGAAGGGAATGAGCGGTTCATCGGCGCGTGCCCTCCGTGCCGCGGGGGCGTGCGGGTGCGCCTGCGGGCGTGCCTTCCGCGGCGCTCGCCGCCAGCACCGCCTGGATGAGCTGCGCGCGCTGCCGGGCGGTTTCCTCGCGCAGCGCCTTGTCCTCGTCGAGCGAGAAGTAGCGACGACCGTCGACCCACGTCTGCTCGGCCTTGGTGAACTGCGACAGCGGGTTGCCGTTCCAGATCACGAAGTCGGCATCCTTGCCCGCTTCGAGCGACCCGACGCGGTTGTCGATGGCGATCGCCTTCGCCGACTGGTTGGTGACGGTGGAAAGCGCCGCGATCTCGTCCACCCCGGTCCGCAGCAGCTTCCCCGCCTCCCAGTTCATGCGGGTGGAGATCTCGGCGTTGTCGGAATGCAGCGAGGTCACGACTCCCGCCTCCATGAGGAGGCGCGCGTTGTACGTCGTGTTGTCGTACGCCTCCATCTTGAACGCTCCCCAGTCGCTCCACACCACGGCCGCCACTCCCGACGCCTTGAGCTCGCTGGCGATCTTGTACGCTTCCACGCCGTGCTGCAGCGTCTGCACCCGGAAGCCGAACTCCTCCGCCAGCCGCACCAGCGCCAGGAACTCGTCGGCGCGATAGCCGTGCGACGAGACCAGCAGCTTCTGGCCGAGGATGTCGAGGATGGCCTCCATGCGCAGGTCGCGCCGCGGCGGGATCCCCGTCTTCTCCTTCTCCCAGCGCTTCCACTCCTTCTCGTAGTCGCGGGCGGCCAGGAAGTGGTCGCGGATGATCTCCTGCACCCCCATGCGCGTGTTGGGGTAGCGCGTGGGGCTGCGCTTCGGGTTCTCGCCGAGGGCGAACTTCACCGTGCGCGGCGCCCCCTGGATCTTGTATTCGTCAGGCAGCCCACCCCACCGGGTCTTCACGTACACGTTCTCGCCGCCGATGGGATTGGCGGAGCCGTGCTTGATCATGGTGGTGGTGAGCCCGCCGGCCAGCTGGCGGTAGAACCAGATGTTGTTGTGGGTGATCACGTCGCCCATCCGCACCTCGGGGACGATCGCGAAGCCGCTCTCGTTCACCGCGCTGACCCCCGAGTGCGTGTGCGGATCGATGAGCCCCGGGGTGACGTGCTTCCCCGTGGCATCGATCTCCAGCGCCCCGGCGGGGGCGGCGAGCTTCTGCCCCACGCGGACGACCTTGCCCGCCTGCACCAGCAGGTCGGCGCTCTCCAGGCGCCCCTGCGGGCCCTGCGTCCACACGGTGGCGTTGCGCACCACCACCGCCGCCGGCTGCACGGGCGGCGCCGTGCGGCCGAACTCCATCGAGGGGCGCATGAACGGCAGGTCGAGCCTGGGGACCTTGACCGCCACGGCACCGCGGGCGGGCCCCTCGTACGCCTCGGTGCGCGTCCCCCGGTACCGTGCATCCGTCCCGTTAGGCAGCGAGAGCCAGCCGAAGAACGCCGAGTCCTGCACGGAGCCCGCCAGCAGCATCGCCCCTTCCAGCCCGACGGCCTCGCCGGGGAAGGTCGCCTCGAGGCGGCCGGTCTCGGCGGTGATGCGGGCCGACGTGAGGTTCACCGGGCGGCGGCCGCCGATCTCGATCGTCCCGCGAATGCGATTGAGCGGCCCCTCGAGGCGCAGCGTCGCGCTGCTGAAGGTCCCCGCGTCGCTGGAGGCGATCGTCCACGTCCCGCGCGGATCCACCTGCGGCGGCCGCGTCACGCCGTATCGCCTCCCCTGCACCCACACGTCGCGCACCGCCGATTCCTGGGTGAACAGGTCGCCCTCGCTCACCACCAGGTTCGCCGCCTTGCCGACGGCGATGGTCCCGTGCGTCTTGTCGATGCCGAGCCACGCCGCGGGGACCGTGGTGAGCGCCGCGAGCGCCTTGTCGGGAGCCAGCCCCCGGGCCACGGCGGTGCGCAGGTTGGGGAGGAACTGCGCCAGCGAGGAGAGGCCATCGGCGGTGATGGCGAACGGCACTCCGGCCGCCGCCAGCTGCGCCGGGTTGGTCGGGGCCAGGTACCAGTGCCGCAGCTCCGCCAGCGTCGCGTTGGCGGCGGCTTCGGGGCTCGACACGTTGGGCGCATCGGGGAAGGCGAGCGGCACCACCAGCGGTTGCGTCCGCCCCTTCAGCACGTCGATCAGCCGGTACTCCTGCCCGCTGCCGCGGAACCACGGGGTGAGCCTGTACTCCTGGGCGAGCTTGTGCGCGCGGAGGTACTCCTCCTCGCTCGCGGTCTCGAAGAAGACGGGGTGCTGTCCCTTCACGGCCTTGCCGAGCGCGGCGAGCGCCTCGCTCGTCTCGGGGGGGAGGAGGGCGCGTCCGCTGGCCTCGTAGGCCCCCCAGGCGCGGATGTACCACTCCGCGTCCAGGAAGGTCTGCTTCATGAGGGCGATGGTCCCCATGGCGGAGTTGGGATACATCCCGCCTAACGCGAACGAGCGCTGGAAGCCGACCGCCTGGGCGATGTCGGGGCGCAGGACGCGCTCGCGCGCGCCGCCATCGCCGAGGTCGAGGACCGACGCCGAGCCGCGGAAGATCCCCTGCCTCGGCACCGCGAGCGCCGCCCCGAAGCCGAGCGAGCGCAGCGCGACGCGTCGGGTGGAGTCGTCCTTGAGGTTGGCGGTGGTGCTGAACCAGGCGCGCACCTGCGGATTCCAGTGCGTGGGGCCCACGTCGCCTCCCTGCGGGGGGGCATCGCCGCCAAGGTCGGCCGAGGCGTCGATGAAGCCGGGATAGACCGTGAGGCCCTCGAGGTCCCAGACGCGGGCACCGGCGGGAGCGGCCATGCCGGCGCCCACGGCGGTGATGACGCCGTTCCGGATGACGATCGTGGCGTTGTCGAGAACCTGGCCCGGGGAAGTCACGACGCGCGCACCCACCAGGGCATGGTAGCCCGTGGTGTTGTCGCGCAACCCGGTGACCGGTTGCGTGCGGGAGGACTGCTGGGCCTCGAGCGATCCGGCGGCGAGCGCCGCGATGCCGAGGATGAAACGAGAGGCTCTCACGAAGGGCTCCCGGAGGACGGCCGGAACCGCGGCCGTCGGTGGCGAAGTGCGGGGGACAGGCGCTTGCGCCGCACGCCGAATTCGGCGCGCGTGCCAAGCCGGACGCCGTATGTTGGCGACGGTGACGGCTCGGGGCAATCGATACGTGGCCGGAGCGTGCGACCGGTTCGCCTCCCGGATCCGCGCCTCCGCCCAATGGCTGCCTTTCCGGCGCGAACCGCATTGCCGATGCCCCCGCTCCCGTTCATCACGCCGGAGGTCGCGCGGCCGAGCGGCAGGGGATCGGCCTCGCCGTTGCGCCAGACGTCACGACGCTGCACGTCGTCGTTTGGGGTGCGGCGGTGCGGCTGCTGCGGGGCGTCGGGCGGTCTCCGCGACGGGAACCGGCCGGAGCGGCTCCTCATGGCCAGAGACGACCGAACCGTCGGAGCTGCTCGACTGGAATCCCGGTCCACGACCCGGAAACAAGACACGGAATGCGTGACGCCGGGCGCGATGGCGGGTGATCCATCGAGATGACTGTGTCGCATCAGGCGTCCTGTTGCGGCAGCGATGCGGATCGTACCTTTGCAGTCCGACCCCTGCCCCGCCCGCCTCAGCGTGTCCGACCTGTTCGAACGGATTCAGCGCGCCCTCGGCGCGACCTACCGAATCGAGCGCGAGCTCGGCGGCGGGATGAGCCGTGTCTTCGTCGCCGAGGACGTCGGCCTCGGGCGCCGGGTCGTGCTCAAGGTGCTCCCGCCCGAGATGGCAAGCGGGGTCAACGGCCAGCGATTCGCGCGGGAGATCCGTCTCGCCGCGCAGCTCCAGCATCCGCACATCGTGCCGCTGCTCGCAGCGGGCTCGGCCGATGACCTCCCGTACTACGTGATGCCGTACGTCGAGGGCGAGTCGCTGCGGGCGCGGCTGGCACGCGACGGTGAGCTGCCGTTGGCCGATGTCGTGAAGCTGTTGCGCGAGGTGCTGGACGCGGTCGAGTACGCCCATCGGCATGGCGTCGTTCATCGTGACATCAAGCCGGACAACATCCTCCTTGCCGGGAACCATGCGATGGTTGCCGACTTCGGCGTGGCCAAGGCGCTGGTCGATGCCACCAGCGACGTGCGCCTGACGTCGACCGGGATTGCCGTGGGGACGCCGGCCTACATGGCGCCGGAGCAGATCGCCGCCGAGCCTAACGTGGACCAGCGCGCCGACATCTATGCGATCGGGGCGCTGGCCTTCGAGATGGTGACCGGACTCCAGCCGTTTCGTGGCGCGACCACGCAGGCGGTCCTCGCCGCCCACATGTCGCAGCCGGCACCGTCGCTCGCCACGCTGCGGCGGTCGAGCCCTGCGGCGCTCGACACCATCGTCCTGCGCTGCCTGGAGAAGCGGCCGGCCGACCGCTGGCAGACCGCGGGAGAGATCATCCCGCACCTGGACTCGCTGGCAAGCGTGGTGTCGACGCCGGCCGCCAGTGCGCGGACGGCGGCTGCACCGGTGCCCGCACCGGAGCCCGCACCGGAGCCCGCACCGGTGCCCGCGCCCCTGAACGCGCCCAAGCCGGATCGCGAACCCCACTCGTGGCGATGGGCGGTCCTCTTCGGGCTGGCCTCGGTCGCCGTCCTCGCCCTCGCCTGGATCCTCGTCCAGTCGCTCGCCCTCCCCGACTGGGTCTTTCAAGGGGCGATCGGGCTCCTCGTGGCTGGCGTTCCGATCATGTTGCTCACCAGCGCGCGCGAGCGGCAACGGGCTGCCGCATTGCAGGCTCCCACGCCGGTCGGGCTCGCGCGCCTCTTCACCTGGCGCCGCTCGATCCAGGGTGGCGTCCTGGCCTTCGCCGGGTTGGGGATGCTGACGGCGGCGTTCATGACGTCGCGCGCGTTGGGCATCGGCCCCGGGGCAACCCTGATGAGCGCCGGTGTGCTTGCGCCGCGCGACCGGATCGTGATTGCCGATTTCACGAATCGCACCGACGACAGCACCCTGGCCCTCACCGTCACGCAGCTCCTGCGCATCGACCTGGCCCAGTCGCCATCGATCTCGGTCATGGAGCCGGGCCAGGTGTCGATGGTGCTGGAGCGGATGCAGCGCGATCGGGCAACGGACGTCACCCCGGATGTCGCGCAGGAGATCGCGACCCGCGAGGGGATCAAGGCGTACCTGGCCGGCGAGATTCTCCCGGTCGGGAGCGGGTTCGTCGTCACCGCCAGGCTGGTCAGTCCGTCAACAGGCGACGCGCTGGTGACCTTGCGGCAGGAGGTCGCATCGCCGGACGAGCTCATGGACGCGGTGGACCGGCTCTCGTCGAAACTGCGCGAGGAGATCGGGGAGTCGCTGCGTTCGGTCCGCGCGGATCCCCCCCTGGAGCAGGTGACGACCGCGTCGCTCCCGGCGTTGCAACTGTACGCGGAAGCCACGCGCGCGGCGGACAGGACCGGCTACGACCAGGCGATCTCGCTGCTCCAGCAGGCGGTCCAGCTGGACACGAGCTTCGCCATGGCGTGGCGGCGGCTCGGCATGTACGCGACGAACCCGGGACAGGGCCCGATCGTGAGGGCCATGGGGGACACGGCGATTCGGCGCGCCTACGCGCTGCGGAGCCGCCTGCCCGAGCGGGAGCGATTGTTCGTGGAGGCATCGTATGCCACGGTCGTCGAGCCGGATTTTTCGGGGGTGGATGCGGCGTACTCGGCGATCATCGCCAAGTACCCGAACGATGCGACGGCGCTGAACAATCTGGCAGCGATGCGCGAGCGCATGGGACGCGACCGCGAGGCCATCGATCTCTACCGGCGCGCGATCGCCACGCGGATGGCGCCGGCCCTCACGTATGCGAATGCCATCGTCTTCCTGGGTTCCCGCGGGCGCTTTGCGGAAGCCGACTCGGTCGTTGCGCAGCTTCGGGAGGACTTCCCCGAGTCGAGCGAGCTGACCGATGCCGTCGTCGCACTCTCGTCCGCTCGGCAGGACTTTCAGGCGGCGGACAGTGTCGCACGCGTCATGATCGGCCGCTCGCCACGAGAGCGCGTCGTCGGTCACCGCATGCTGGCCACCATCGCCGCGCTGCACGGACGTCCGGGCGAGGCAGCGCGCGAGCGGCGCAACGCCATGCGCGTGGAGCAACAACGCGGTCAAATGAGCGCCGCCGACGCCGAGCTCGTCCTGGAGCTCGACGACACTCGGTGGAACGCGGACTACGCGGTCCAACCAGAACCGCTCATCAGGCGCCTCGACGCGCTATGGGCGCGGAATCGTGAGCTCACCGCCTCGCGCCCCCGCATCCTGCGCCGGCACCTGCCCTTCGCGATCGCGTACGCGCGCCTGGGCGCGACGGAACGGGCGCAGGCGATCGTGAACGAGTTCCGGGGGATGATGAGCGATCGCGACTACCCGGCCGTTGCCGCAAGGATGATGAGCTACGTGGCGTCAGCCAACATCGCGCTGGCGGCCGGTCGGCCGGACGACGCGTTGTCCTCGTTGCGGGAAGGATGCAGCGTGCTGGGGACGGGTTACGGCGTCTGTCGGGATCTCGCCTTCGTCGAGGCGGCCGAGGCGCAGGACAAGGCGGGGCGGACCGATTCCGCGATCGTCGCCTACCGGCGATTCGTGGAGCATCGCGGGGTGCGGCAGTTCGGCCCGCCGGGGACGTACGATGCCGTGACGCCACAGATTGCGCCCGCCTGGCGCCGGCTGGGCGAGCTGTTCGAGGCAAAGGGGGACAAGCAGCAGGCGATCGAGGCGTACGAAGCGTTCCTCCAGTTCTGGCGAGACGCGGAGCCGGAGCTGCAACCGATCGTGCGGGACGTGCGAGAGCGCGTGAACCGGCTCCGTCGCGCCACCGGCTGACTGCTCCATCGTCGTCCCGCTCAGCGCGCGCCGCCCAGTCTCGCCAGTTCCGCGCGGACCGCGTCTACCGCCGGCTGCAACGCCGGCTCGGGATCGGAACGCAGCGCCAGGTAGTGTCGATAGGCGCGGATCGCCTCGGCGCGCTCGCCGGCCAGGGCAGCAAGCCGCCCGTGCTCGCGCAGGGTGGGGGCGAGGTAGTCGGTGAGGTGGTAGGCGTACGGACGGCGCCGCAGCGCGGCCAGCGCGGCGCGCACGTCGCCCTGCTGCTCGCGCATGCGCGCGATCTCGATGTTCGCGAAGTCCTCGAAGCCGACCGGACTGATCCCGATCATGGACCGGACATAGGCGGGACTGAGAGTGAATGAGACAGGGGGACCGTTGCGCTGCGCACCGGGACCGCCGCGCATGAGCGAGTCGAGGCGATCCAGCGCCGACGCCGCACCGGGCGCGCCTGACGAGAACCGGAACTTCGCCTCCAGCAGCGCGGCGCAGAGCATGTGCGAGGTGGCCGCATGCGGGGTGTCGCCGGCCGCACGAATCCCGAGCCGACCGATGGCCTGGCGCGCACCGTCGGTCTCGCCATGCGACACGCGCCAGAGCGTGGCCACGCAGAGGTCCGTCAGGGCGGTCGCGCGCATGTCGCCGTCGCCCGATTGCGGACGGCCGGCCAACCGCTCCAACTCGCGCGCGGCCTGGCGGCCGCTGGCGCTGTCGCCATCGCCGTAGAGCGCGTCGAGCACGCGCTCGTACCGCGCGGCGTGCGGTCCGTACTCGACTTCGTCCGAACCAGCTGTGTCCGCGAGCGCCGCCGCCGGACGACCGCGGTTCACCTCGAAGGCGTGCAGGTAGGTCTTGCTCCGCTGCCAATCGGAACTGCGCGCGGCAATCGCTCGGATGGCGGCGGCGGCCGAGTCGGCATCGTCCATCCGGCTACCGTCGAGCACCGCGTGGTTCATGATGCGCCAGAGACTCTCGAGGCGCATCTGGCGGTAGCGCGCGCGCAGCGCGCGCAGCGCTGGCTCGTCGTGCAGCCCGACGGCGATGCGCCAACGGTAGAAGTCCAGCAGGTTGCCGCTCGAGTCGCGCGCCAGGTACAGGGCGCTCAAGCGCCGAATCGAAGCGCTGTCGTCGTCGAGGACCGCGATCTCGAGCAGGTGCCCGATCGACGAGGCACCCGAGTCCAGCGCGACCGATCGCCTGAAGGCGTCGGCCGCTCGCCGTCGCGACGATTCGACCTGCAGGTACGGGGCTTCATGGTAGTACTCGTCGCCCAGCTCGTACCAGCGGTCGGGCTCGTCGGGCGCCAGCTCTGCCGCCTGCTCCCACGCCCGGAGGTGCTGCACGAGCGTGGAGGTCTCGGGATACTTGGGGCCGACGTCGGCCATCAACAGGGCATGGTCGCGCGGGCTCAGCTTGTAGCGGCTTGCCCAGGCCAGCTCCAGGCCGCGACGCCCCGCCCCGGGGATCGCGCTCCATCCCGCGGCCGTCGCGAGGCTCAGCCCCGCCAACGCGAACGTCGAATCGACGTCCAGTGCCCGCCCGAAGCTGGCGACCGCGTCGGCGTACCTGGCGCGACGCTGCGCCGACCGACCCTCGAGGTAGTGCCGCAGGGCGGGGAGCGGCGTGTTGACGAGGCCCGTGAGACCGTGCGCCGCGACCGTGCCTTCGGTGAGCAGTTCGGCGATCAGCCGATCCACCAGCTGCGGCAGGCTATCCGCGGCCCCCTCGACCGTCGCCGTAATGCGAGCGTTTCCACTCTCCAGCTGGATGAGCGACGCGTTGATTGTCAGGCGCTCGGTCGTCCCCACGATGCCGCCCAGCAGGAGCTGCCCCGCGCCCAGGCGGCGCGCCAGCGCGAGCATGTCCGCCTCGGGGAGGTCGCGCGACTCCGATCCCGCGGCCTGTCGCCAGGCCGTCATCACCGAACCCGGATCGGCCGCTTGCGCGCTCCCCTCACCGGTCAGCCTCGCGGCGACGAGGTCGATCATCCCTTCGCGCAGGTAGTTGAGCGCCGGCGCCGCACCGCCGATGCGAAAGGGAACCACCGCCACCACGTTCGGGTCGAGGGTGGACTTCGGCCTTGGCCATGCGAGGTACGCCGCGAGGGAGAGGGTCAGCGCGGCACCGGCCATCACGGCCACGCGACGCCCTCGAGCACCCACCGGCCACGCGGACGTTGCTGTCGGCGTGGACGAGACGCCTTGGTGAGCAACGACGACATCGGGGCCGCTGGCAAGCGCCTCCGCGAACTCGGCTGCCGAGTCGAAGCGATCCACCGGGAGCTTGGCCAGTGCGCGCATGACACTGCGTTCCACGCGGTCCGGCACGGTGGCGCGCACGATGCGGATCGGTGGGGGCGTATCCATCAGGTGGCGTGCCACCAGCTGCTGCGCGCTGGCCCCCACGAACGGCGGCTGCCCCGCGAGCATCTCGTAGAGCACGCAGCCCACGGCATACAGGTCGCTCCGCCCATCGAGCTCCTTCTCTGCAGTCGCCTGCTCCGGACTCATGTAGGCGGGAGTGCCGATGGCGAGCCCGGTCTCGGTCAACCGATCCTGGCCGGCGGAGCTGATCGCTCGCGCCACGCCGAAGTCCGCCACCACCGTCTCGTCACCCTCGAGCAGGATGTTCTCCGGCTTGATGTCGCGATGGATCACGCCGTGCGCGTGGGCATAGCCGAGGGCGCCGAGGACCTGGGAGGTGATCCGCAAGGCCTGCTCGATGGGCAGCTGCCCTTCTCGTGCGAGGCGCTGCCGAAGGGACTCGCCCTCCACGAACGGCATCGTGTACCAGAGCCATCCGACCGTCTCGCCGGAGTCGTGCACGGGAAGGATGCGCGGATGCCGCAGGCGCGCTGCAATCCGGATCTCGCGCAGGAATCGTTCGGCGCCGAGCGAGGCCGCGAGTTCCGGGTGCAGGACCTTGAGCGCGACGGGGCGATCGTGTCGGACGTCGTGCGCGAGAAAGACCGTGGCCATCCCGCCGCGCCCGAGTTCACGCTCGACGCGATAGCGGTCGGCCAGGGCAGCCACGAAGGGGGCGAACGTGTCGGGCACGGAGTCGCTGGGCGTCGCGTCCAGAAGTAACCGATTGCCGGGGGCGCGCGGTGGAGGCGTTCCCAAGATGCGGCGGAGGGCGGTGGCGGGCTAGGCTGAGGTGGCCCGCCGACCGTGTCGTAACGGCGTCGGGCTGGCCACCACGACGAGAAAAGCCTGACCTCTGTCGGTGGGTGGCGCGCCATCCTCGCACCGGCGACAGGCGTCGGGGAAAGCACGTCGAAGTTTCAGCGGCCACCCCGACGATACGCCCCCCAGACGAGGGGTACATTGCATCACGGTACGCTCCGGTGACTGTACCGATCCGCTGACGCTGCTCGCCTTCACGGTGGGCGGCGGGCACTCCCGCATCGCGAGGTTGGCCTTCGGATCGGGAGGCTATCAGGTCGGCATTGCGCGGACCAACGGACTTGAAAGGAGGTCGCAGATGAAGGTGGCGGAACTGATGTTACACCCGGTCCAGTCGGTATCCCCGGACATGACGGTGGCCGAGCTGGTGCGTGTGATGGCCGACGCGCATGTGTCGGGACTCCCGGTGGTCGACCGGAGTGCGCGGATAGTGGGAGTGGTCACGGCGACCGATGTGTTGCAGGCGGCCGCCGAGAAGGAGGACGAGCGTGCGCGCGCCACCCTCTTCCAGCACTCGACCGCCGCCGACCTCATGACTCGGACTGTGCTGACGATCGAACCGGACGCGGACGTGCGGCACGCCGCGCAGCAGATGCTCTATACCGACGTTCGGCGGTTGTTCGTGGTGGAGAAGGAGCGACTGGTAGGCGTGATCTCCCAGACGGACATCGCACAGGCCATGGGAGCGGGCCGCCTGTAGCTGGCCATGCCATAGGTTGGCACGCCTCGTAGCCACGAGGCCAGGCCGCACAACCGTCGCCAGCCGACCGTCGGACTTCTCGCGCGAAGCGTCGGGGCGCGACGTCAATCAGTCCTTGACGCTTGCCCCCTGGACGGAACGGCGATTGACCGGGCCGGCCAAGCCGCCGCCGCCGACGGAAGGCGGGTACCAGATCACACGCTGGGGAGGATCGGCGTCGCCAAGTGCCGGCGATCCCGCGGCGATCGACTAGCCACATGAAAATCGAGGGGAACAGCCACCATGCGCCAACTCAGCATCACGGGTCTCGCCGGACTGCTGTCCGGGGCACAACCGCCGTGCATCTCCCTGTACCAGCCGACCCACCGGCACCACCCGGACAACCAGCAGGATTCGATTCGCTACCGCAACCTCCTGCGGGAGGTCGAGGCGTCACTGGCCAAGTCGTATCCAAACCGGGACGTGCGTCCGCAGCTCGAGCAGCTGGAAGCGCTGGCCCGTGACGACCAATTCTGGAACCACCGCACGGATGGACTGGTCGTCCTCAGCGCGCCCGGGGGGATGTTCGAGGTGCTGGAGCTCCAGCGACCGGTGAAGGCGTTCGCGGTCGTCGCCAACAGCTTCCACGTCAAACCGCTGTTGCGGGTGCTGCAATCGGCGGATCGCTACCAGGTGCTCTGCATGACCCGTGAGCGCGCGCGGCTCTTCGAGGGGAATCGCGATGCGTTGGATGAGGTCGAGTTGGCCGACGTTCCTGGCACGATCACCGAGGCGCTCGGGGAGCAGTTCACCGAACCCTACAACGCTGCTCGCAGTGTCGGTGGACAGGCCGCGATGCACTACGGCACGGGGCGGAAGAAGGACGAGGTGGACATCGACACCCCGAAGTTCTTCCGTGCCGTCGATCGCGCCGTGCTCGAGCATCACTCACGTCCTACGGGGCTGCCGCTCCTGCTGGCGGCGCTTCCCGAACACCACTTCCCATTTCGCGAGGTGAGCCGGAACCCCTTCCTCATGGACCAGGGATTGATGGTAAACCCCGAATCACTCACCACCGACGAGTTGCGTTCGAGAGCGTGGGAAGCGGTGATGCCGTCCTACCTGTCGAGGCTCGCCGGGCTGATCGACGCTTGGCGGTCGGCGCGCGCGCGGCAGAGGGGATCGGACGACGTCGCCGAGGTGGCGGCGGCGGCGATACAGGGTCGCGTGAGTACGCTGCTTCTGGAGGCGGACCGGGTGATGCCGGGGAGGATTGACCCGACGACCGGGGAGATCGTCTCTGCGGAGCTCGCCGATCCCGAAGTGGAGGACGTCTTCGACGACCTTGGCGAGGCGGTGCTGCGTGCGAACGGCGAGGTCGTCGTCGTCCCGGCGGAGCGCATGCCTACCACGACCGGCGCCGCGGCGACGTATCGATTCTGACGGAGTGGTGACCGACTTGCCGACGTACCTGGCGCTCGGCGGATTCACCGTGGGCGAGGGTGACGGGCGAGTCGGTCACTCGACGTGCTTCCAGAATGAGTCCTTGCGCGTGATCCTGCCGTCGGCGAACTCGAGCAGGTCAACGCCGCGTACCTCGATTCGCTTCCCGGACAGGGACGTGCCGGTGAGCGTCCACTCCGAGACGCCGAGCTCACCGCACGCCCAATGTCGGTCCTCGCCGTAATGCACGTCCGGAATCCCTGCGAAGCGCTTGGCCAGGCCGGCTCGTACTTCCTCCTTCCCCGCGTACCGATCGCCCCGAGGTCCGGCGCCACGCGGTGTGTATAACACGCAATCGTCGGCGAAGTATGTCATGATGGCATCGAGGTCATGGCGGTTGAATGCCTCGAGGAATTCCTTCAGCAGCCCTGTGGTCGGATTGGCGGACATCGCATGTCCTCGGCCTGGAGGTGGAGTAACCCGGCGAACGCGTGGAGGTGCACGCGTACGGCCTGCGTTAGGCGATCGCCGACAGCGCGCCATCGCCGGACGGCGGCATGACATCGACCCGCAGGGTTCATGGCTGCACCGGCGTCGGGAATCGTTCCTGGATCCACGCCTGCCACCGCGCCGTCTCGCGGGCGACGGTCGCGGTGGCGTCATCGCCATACAGGTAGAAGGAGAGCGTCGCGAAGACCGAGTCGCCGAACTCGATGGTCCCCAGCGCGGCGACGCCGGGGGCTGGGGTGTCGAGACGCAGCAGCGCGCCGAACGGCGCGACACTCGCGCTCTCCACCACGCCGCCCAGCGGCGGGACGCCTGCGGGGGCGGCCCAACGCTCCCCGTCGCTCACGAAATTCGCCCCCAGCGCCGCGGTCAGCGCCGCCCACGCTTCGGCTGGCGTCCCCGCCATCGGAGTCATCACCTGCATGATCGCGCCGCGCTGTCCGCGGAAGTGCGTGAGATAGAGCCGCAGGATACGGGTGATACCGGGCCACCCCTCTTCGGCGCCCGTCAGCTGGCCGTCCCACTCGTCCGTGCTGGCGAACAGGCTCTGCACGATGCGGACGACGCACGTGCCACCCGCTCGCGCTTCGATGTTGAACTCCGTCCCCAGCGCCGGCGACCCCGGGACCCACCCCTCTCCTCGGCGCGCAAAGGTGCGCGGCGGATCCCAAGTCGTCACCACGGAGCGTGAACTCATCCCGGGGCCGAAATCCAACGTCACGGCGACGGGCTTCCCCCCCTCCTCCTCGAACTGGGCCGGGACGAACCAGCACGAGATTCCCGGCGCCGTGGCGATGGCCTGCCAGACCTCCTCCGGCGTCCCGGGGACCTCGACTTCGACCTGGATCGAACGGCGTCCCGATGCCTCCTTCTTCACGCTCATGTTGCCTCCTTGGGCTCGGACTTCTGTGGGAGTGGGTGCGCCATGACCATCAGGCGATGCGCGCGTCCACCGGGGGCGGATTCATCGTGGTACTTCGAAACGAGCCTGGCGATGGCGTCGGTGAGTTCGGCGCTGAAGGCCGCCCGATCGGCCGGCGACCGGAAGCGGACCTCGGTATCCACCGCGAGCGTTGCGAGTCGTTTGCCTCCCTCGTGTGCGCGACGCACGAAGGTGCCGACTTCGCGGATGAGCCGCGCGCCGAGGGCGATGAGGTAGCTGGCGGACAGGCGGTCGACCTCGCGATCGAGGTCGACGGCGACCGCTCCCATCGCGCTCGGTGAAACGACGTAGGAGACGGCGCTCGCGACGAGGAGCCGTTCCGTCAGCCCTCCCCACTTTCGTTCCTCGGCCAGCCGCACCAGCCCGTGCGCCTCGAGCGCACGCAGGTGGTAGTTGACCTTCTGGCGAGGGAGGCCGACCCGCGAGGCCAGCGTCGCCGCCGAGGCGGGCTCCGCCAGCTCGGAGAGGAGCCGGCTTCGCACCGGCTCGAGGGCCACTGTCGCCGCCGCCGGATCATCAATGACCTGGATGTCGAGCATGGGGAGACGGTAGCGTTGACAAATATTTTTGTCAAGAACGGACTTTGGAGCGTTCCGCTGGTCGGCAGAGCTCGCCAGGCGCCCCGGGACACGCCACCCACGGGATCCGCCGCTGGGAGCCGCCCACGGCTCCCAGCGGCATCGTTCAGCGCGGCACCTTTCGCCTGAGCTCCTCGGCGAAGTTCTCGACGACCATCAGCTCCCGCTTCGAGCCGCCAATCGTGTGCAGCAGGACGAAGTGCTGGTCGTCCGGCATGACGTGGTAGTGGCGCCCGTCCGCGTTCTCGTCGATGGTGATCCGAAAGAGGGGACGCGGGGCCGCGAACCGCGGCGCGCCCGAGCGGTCGAGGGTCATCTCGACCGACACGAGGTCACCGGAGGGGGCCCGGTAGAAGAGCTCCCGCCCGCCATGCGCCCACACCGGCTCGATTCCCCCTCCCGGAGAGACCTGCCACTTGCCGTCGTCGGTCTCCGGGAATGGGCGCACGTAGACCTGGTCCTGACCGGTCTCGTTTCCGGAGTAGGCTATCCAGCGACCATCCGGGGAGAGTGTCGCGTATTGGGTGAGGAACGGTCCGGCCACGAGCGTACGCGCGGCGCTGTCGATTCCTGGCCGGAAGCCGACGATCTCCGAGCTCGCGCCCGGGCTGGCACGCGCGGCGATCAGCGCACGGCCGTCGGATGACACGTCGGCGCCGAAGACGCTCCCCGTGATGGGCATGGGGGTCGAGCGGCCGGATCCGTCGGCCGGCACCAGCCAGAGTGCATTGGTCCCGGAGCGGTTGGACAGCATCACGATCGACTTCCCGTCGGCCGACCACGCGAGTCCGATGTTGCGGCTCCCCTCGAACGCAAGCGGAGCGAGGGGGCCCAGCCCGAGTGACTTGATCCCGACGCGAAGCCCACCGACTTCGGCCGTGGTCAAGGCGAGCCGAGTGCCGTCCGGCGAGAGCGCGAAGGCCCGGATGTCGCCCTTCCACCCCGAATCGGTGTGGGTCGTGACGCCGCGGCGGTCGACCTTCAGGACTTCACGGCGGCCGCCGTAGCCGACCCAGGCGAGCCCGCCGGACCTCGTCAGGGAGAACTGCGAGGCGGAGCCCATGTAGACATCGACCCCCTGGAAGAGCGCCACGGGGCCGCCGGTCACGACCGCTCGCCGGGCATTGAACGGCACCGCCATCAGCGCGCCGTCCGCCGTCGCGTACACCAGGTGTCCCGAAGGCGCGTACCGCGCCATCGTCCCCCGGAAGAGCCGCGTGATGCGCCCGCCGTCGGTCGGCACCACCGCGATCTCGCTCGCTTCGGGAACACCGAACCACCCGATCGTGGCCAGCAGGTTCCGCGCTCCCGGGAGGGCGTCGATCCACATGTAGCCGGCGTCACCCTCGGGGACGGCCACCGTGCTGATCGCGCCACCCGCCGGGGAGACGCGTTGAATCGCCCCGCTGTCATTGACGAAGTAGATCCGGTCGTCGTCGCCCCACGCCAGTCCGCCCCCCGCCGACGGGACGCCCTGCGGGACGACCGTGAGGGCTGGCCCTCCCTGAAAGGAGACAGTCTTGAGGGCGCCGCCCGCGGTGAAGGCCAGCGTGGCCCCGTCAGGCGAGAAGGTGGGGATGCGCCCCGCGTCGGTCCCCGGGATCGGCTGCGTGCCGACCTGGTCGAGCAGGCGTTGCCAGAGCAGGTCGCGCCCCGACGACGAGCGGCCGACGTACACCAGGCGCGATCCCTCGGGGGACCAGGCGAGGTTCACGCCGGCGCCGGGAAGGAAGGCGGCGGAATCCGGGAGGGTGATCGCGAACCGGGTCACCGGACGCGGCGACTCCCGGACGAGCGAACGCCCGAGGGCCGCGCCGATCGCGAGCCCCGCGGCGACGCCGGCCACGGCCACGAGCGGGAATCGCCGCCGAGCCCGTGTCGCCTGGGCCTCGATCGCGGGGCCGGCGAAGGAGGGAGTCGCGAGCGCCTCGGCGAAGGCGCGGGCGCTGTTGAACCGGTCGGCCGGGACCTTCTCGAGTGCCACCGCCACCGCGTTGGACACGTGCGCCGGGACCGACTTGCGGAGGCCGCTGACTCGTGGCGCCTCCTCGATCGCGATCTTCATGATGACCTGCTGGGCCGACGGGGCCTGGTGCGGGGGCCCGCCGGTCAGCATCTCGAAGAGGACCGCGCCTAACGAATAGATGTCGGAGCGGAAGGTCAGCTCCTTGTCGGCGGCGGCCTGCTCGGGGCTCATGTAGTGGGGCGTGCCGACGGCCACTCCGGTCTCGGTCATGCGTCCCCCGCCCGCGGCGCTCACCGCGAGCGCGATCCCGAAGTCGGCGACCGTCGCCCGCCCGTCGTGGAGCAGGATGTTTTCCGGCTTTATGTCGCGGTGGACGATGCCGTGGCGGTGGGCGTAGTCGAGGGCGTCGGCCACCTCGGTGGCGATGCGCACCGATTCCTCGACGCTCAGCTGGGTTTCCCGGTCGAGCTTCCCGCGCAGCGACTCGCCGTCGAGGAACGGCATGACGTAATACAGGAAGCCCCCCTCGCTTCCGGAGTCGAAGAGCGGGAGGATGTGCGGGTGCTGGAGCTGCGCGGTGGTCGTGATCTCCCGGAGGAAGCGTTCCGGCCCCAGCAGTGCCGCGAGTTCGGGGCGGAGCACCTTGATCGCGACCCTGCGGTGATGCCGGAGGTCCGTGGCGAGGAAGACCGTCGCCATGCCACCGGCGCCGACCGGGCGGTCGATCTGGTAGCGATCGCGAAGGGCGGATTGCAGCTGGGCGAGCGTGTCGGTCACGAGGGGGGCTCCGGGACTTCCCCAACATATCGCAGCAGCGCTGGACGCAGGCAACCCCACGGACCGCCTCCCGGAAGCGGCGCCAGTGCATGGGGCGGGATCCCCGCCCCCC
>MEDZ01000035.1 GCA_001724275.1 Gemmatimonadetes bacterium SCN 70-22 | reverse complement strand
ATCACCGCGTTCACGTTCGCCAGCCCGCCAGTGTAGCGGATCCCGTGCCCGATCCGGCGGAGCCCCGCCTCGGCGTCGCGCGACAGCCCGTTCGTCTCGACCATCAGCGTGTCGGGGAGCGCCTGGTGATGCAGGCGGGGGGCCCGCATGGCGTCGGCGAGCGACATCCGGTGGTCGATCACGTTCAGGATCACCTGCGACGTCGCGGTGATGATGCGCGGCCCCCCGGCGGCGCCGACCACGAGGAAGAGCTCCCCCCTGGGGTCGAGCACGATCGTCGGCGACATGGCGCTCAGCATCCGCTTCCCCGGGGCGATGGCGTTGGCCTCTCCCTGCACCAGCCCGAACATGTTGGGCTTCCCCGGCGCCGCGGCGAAGTCGTCCATCTCGTCGTTCATGAAGAAGCCGACGTTCTTGAGGTACACCGCCGATCCGTACCCGTTGTTGATCGTCGTCGTCGTCGCCACCGCGTTCCCCTTGTCGTCCACCACCGAATAGTGGGTGGTGTGCATCCCGTCGGCGATCTGGTCGCCGTTAGGCGGGGTGGGCGTCTTGCGGTTGGGGTCGATGGTCCGCGCCAGCTTGCGCGCGTAGTCCTTGCTGGTGAGCTCCTCCAGCGGGACCTTCACGAAGGCCGGGTCGCCCAGCTTGCTGTTGCGGTCGATGAAGGCGCGCTGGTACGCCGAGGCGAGCCAGTGCGCGTACGCCGCGGTCCCCCACGCCGGGACGGTGTCGCCCAGGGCCTCGAGGATGTTGAGCGCCTCGGCCACCACGATCCCCCCGGACGAGGCCGGCGGCATGGAGTACATCGTGTACCCCCGGTAGGTGCTGCGGATGGGGGTGCGCCACAAGGCACGGTAGCGCTCCAGGTCCTCCTTCACGAAGATCCCGCCGCCGCGGCGCATCGCCGCCACCAGCGAGTCGCCCACCTCCCCCTGGTAGAAGGCCCTGGCCCCCTGGTCGGCGATCAGCTGCAACGTCCGGGCGAGGGCGGGCTGCCGGAACCGCGTCCCCGGCGCGAGCGCGTCGCCGTCCTTGAAGAAGACGTCCTTCCCGTCGAAGCGCCCGATGTACCCCTTGCTCGACTTGAGGCTCAGGTACAGCTGCGAGTCCACCACGAAGCCGTCGCGCGCCAGGCGGATGGCGGGGGCCATCACCCGGGCCAGCGGCAACGACCCGTACTTCGCCAGCGCCTCGGTCATCCCCGCCACCGCCCCCGGGACGCCGGAGGCGCGGTAGCCGACGATGCTTTCGTCGGTCGGGTTCCCGCTGGCATCGAGGTACATGTTGCGGCTGGCGGCCAGCGGCGCTACCTCGCGGTAGTCGATGCTGGCCGTGCGCCCATCGGCCATCCGGATCACCATGAAGCCGCCGCCCCCGATGTTCCCCGCCACCGGGTACGTCACCGCCAGGGCGAAGCCGACCGCCACCGCCGCGTCGACCGCGTTGCCGCCGGCCCGGATGATCTCGTTCCCCGCCTCGGAGGCCAGGATCTGGTTGGAGGCGATCATGAAGTGCTCGCCGAACGCCGCCTTCTCCCCCGCCTTGAAGCGCCACCCCTCGGGAAAGGTGACGGCGCGGCGCGGCGGGACCGCCGGCTCGGTGGTGCGGAGCCCGCCGCTGGCCGGAGCAGGAGCGCGGCATGCGGCGGCCGCGAGGAGGGCGAGGACGAGGGCGCGCGATGAGCTCATCGAGAGTCGTGACCGTGGGTTGCCTGACTGTGGATTGCCTGACTGTGGATTGCCTTGCCGCGGGCTGCCTGGGGGACGCGTGCCAAGGCCGGCACTACCCCCCGCCCGGCTACAAGCCGACACGCAAGCCCAGGCGCGTGGTGTAGTGCTGCGTGGTCCGACGCTGGAACAGGTCACTCGACCGTTCGTGCACGCTGTTCCCGTACTCGAAGATCCCCACCAGCTCGAAGTCGCGCGACAGCGTGTAGCCGAAGCCGGTCCCGAACGCCCAGGCGAAGTCGGTGTCCTTTACGTCGGCGAACGCGGCGGCGCCGGCACCGTCGACCGAAAAGTTGCTGTACTGCATCGCCCCGAGGAACCCTTCGTACACGAAGTGGAACCCCGCCCCGCCGCCGGAGCGCAGCGTGAGGCCATAGCTCGCGATCGTCCCCTCGGCGGCGCACCCTTGCCGGCACACCGCGCTCGACGCGTTGCCGACCACCGCCAGCGGCATCCGCGAGTAGTTCCACGCCACGCCGATCGCCGTCCGCGGCGCCACCTCGCGCTCGGCGGTGAGGCGGACCATCCAGTTGGAGTCGTAGTTCCAGGTGGAGTTGGTCCCCGGATCTCCCACCTGGTTGGACCACTGGTAGCCGCCCCAGAACGAACCCCACCACTTGGGCCCGTCGCCGTAGCCCCCCATCGGGCCGCGCCTCTGGGCCTGCGCCGGCGCCGCCAGCGCCAACGCGGCGCCGAGCAGCACCAGGGTTGCACCCAACACTCTCCGCTTCGGGACGTGCCCTATCGTCGCCCGCATGCTCGACTGCATGATCGCTCCGTTGTGACCCCTCTCGGCGCGAGGGTAAGTTATGACGTGTCCCAGGGGAGAGACAGCGAACTCCCCTCGTTACCCTCAGTCACGACTCGCGTGCCACGACGAGCGCTCGATCCCCGCATCACCGAACACCGCAACCCGCGCTCGGCCAACATCGACCTCGCCTCGCCGCTCGAGATCGTCGACATCATTAATGCCGAGGATCGCGGCGTCCCCGAGGCCGTGGCGACGCAGCGTGAGGAGATCGCAAGGGGGATCTCGTTCATCGAGCAAGCCTTCCGCCACGGGGGGAGGCTCTTCTACGCCGGCGCCGGCACGTCGGGGCGGCTCGGGATCCTCGACGCCAGCGAGTGTCCCCCCACCTTCGGGAGCGACCCCGAGCTGGTGCAGGGGATCATCGCCGGCGGCATCGACGCGGTCTTCCGCGCGCAGGAAGGGGCCGAGGACCTCCCGGAGAACGGGGCGCGCGCCGTGGACGAACATGGCGTGCGCGCGGGCGACGTCGTCATCGGGATCGCCGCCTCGGGGACGACGCCGTTCGTGCGAGGCGCCCTGGCGAGGGCGAAGGAGCTGGGCGCGGTCGCCGGGCTCGTCGCCTGCACCCACATCGACGACGGCTTCGCCGCCACGCTCGACCTGGCGATCATCCCGGTCACGGGGCCGGAGGTCGTCACCGGCTCCACGCGCCTCAAGGCCGGGACGGCGACCAAGCTGGTGCTGAACATGCTCACCACGGGGGCGATGATCCGCATCGGGAAGACCTTCGGGAACCTCATGGTCGACCTCAGGGCGACCAACCTGAAGCTCGTCGACCGCAGCCAGCGCATCATCATGGAGGTGTGCGACGTGTCGCGCGACGAGGCGCGCGCGCTGCTGGAGCGTGCCGGCGGGCTGGTGAAGCTGGCCATCGTGATGCACTTGCTCGGCGTGGGGCGCGACGAGGCGGAGCGGGCGCTGGAGCAGGGGGATGGCGTGATCCGGCGCGTGGTGGGAGGGGAGCCGCCCCCGGTGCCCTGAGCGTCAGGCGCCGGCACGGGGGGGCGGAGGATGGCGCCTCTCCATGACCCTAACGCAGGACAGCGATGACGATCGTGGTGGGACTGATGTCCGGGACGTCGCTCGACGGGATCTCGGCCGCCGTGGTGCGCTTCACGCGCGCGGGCGAGGGCGGGCGCATCGGCTACGAGCTGCTGGGCTACGACGTCGTGGCCTACGACGAGGCCCAGCGCGCGCGGCTGGCGCGCGCCCTGCGCGAGGGGACGCCGGAGGAGTACTGCCGGCTCAACTTCGACCTCGGCGAGCTGCTGGCGCGTGCCGCCGTGCAGGTGATCGCCGAGTCGGGGGTCGCGCGGCGCGAGGTGGCGGCCATCGCCTCGCACGGGCAGACGCTCTGGCACGTCCCCGGGCACTCCACGTGGCAGGTGGGGGAGGCGTCGGTGATCGCCGAGCGCCTGGGGCGCCCCGTCGTCTCCGACTTCCGCGTGCGCGACATGGCGGCGGGAGGGCAGGGGGCGCCGCTCGTCCCCATCGCCGATGCGCTGCTCTTCGGCGGCGCCCACTGGCGCGCGCTGCAGAACATCGGGGGGATCGGGAACGTCACCGTCGTCCCGCCTAACGGGGGAGTGACCGGGGTCCGCGCCTTCGACACCGGCCCCGGCGTGGTGGTGATCGACGGCGTCACGCGCGCCCTCGTCCCCTCGCTGCGCTACGACGTGGACGGCGCCCTGGCCCGCCAGGGGCTCCCCGTCCAGGAGGTCGTCGAGGCGGCGCTGCGCGACCCCTACTTCGCCGCGCCCCCTCCCAAGAGCACGGGGCGCGAGCTGTTCTCGCCCGACTACATCGCCTCGTTCATCCGCCAGTGCCGGGCGGTGCGCGCGGAGGCGACGGCGAGCGACATCATCGCCACGGCGGTGGAGCTCACGGCGCACTCCATCGCCGATGCCTACCGGCGATTCCTCCCCGAACCCATCCAGGACGTCGTCGTCTCGGGCGGCGGGGCGAAGAACCCGGCGCTGGTGGAGTCGGTCGCCCGGCTCCTCCCCGGGCGGCAGGTGGTCCCGTTCGACGCGCTGTTCTTCGACGGCGAGGCCAAGGAGGCGGTCGCCTTCGCCCTGCTGGGCTTCTTGCACCTGGAAGGGGTGCCGGGGAACGTCCCGGCGGCGACGGGGGCGGCAGGCGGGAGGGTGCTGGGGAAGCTGACGCCGGCGTGATGCCGTTTCAGCTGCAACCGCTGGTGGCACCGACCGGCGCCGGCGACTCGCACGCCTGGTATTCGTACGTCGCGTCGGTGATCCGGGCGCGCCAGTAGGTATGGCGTCCCTCGCGCAGGAGCCACGACACCTCGCCCGAGGCCGGGATCTTCATCCCGTCCACGGTGAGGAGCTCGCTGGAGAAGGCTCCCTCCCAGGGCGTCGGGACCGACGTCCCGTCCACAGCGCGCTCGCGAATGGCGCTCACGCGGGCGATCCCCCCGTTGGCGTGGAAGCGAACGTCCATCCAGACGGTGGTGCCGGCGTCGGTGAGCGTGGCGCGCGCGGTGGAGTCGTCGATGGCGCTCCAGTTCACCCCCTCGCCCGGGAGGAGCGCGGTGGGAAACCACGCCGACTCGGCCAGGTAGCGCAGCAGCGCCCCGGAGGCGACCGCCTCGGTCCCCTCCACGTGGGCGAGCGGCACCACCCCGCCCAGCGCGCCGAGCATGCTCCCCTTGCCGGCGATGTAGCTGTCGCGCACGAGCATCGGGACCAGCGGGAGGAAGCGGATGCGGGCGTCCCAGACGAAGCCGCGGGGGTGGACGGAGAAGAGCTGGCGCGAGGTGAAGGGCTTCCACTCGTTAGGCCGAAGGGCGAACTCGCCGGCGTGTGTCACGCGGGCGAGCCGCACCAGGCGCTGCCCCGGGGCGAGGACGCGGGCGAAGAAGCGGGCCACGGGCGGGGGGAGGGTGTCGAAGGCCCCGGCCGCCACGCGCGCGTAGGCGACGCGGGCCCCGGCCGTGTCGCCCAAGGCGTTGCGCGCGGCGCGCATCCCGCGCCCTTGTAGCTGCTGAAGCTCCGCCCGCGTGGCCCGCCGCCAGCTGCGCGTCCCGAACGCCACCGCCCCCCACGTCGCGGCGGCGAGCCCGGCGACGAAGAGGATCACGGTGAAGATCCGCCCCATGTGATCCCTCATGGGCGGGGAAGTTCGCACGCCGCGCTCGCCCCGCCTGTCGGGGGCTTGCCGCACCGTTGGCTGGGGATGTCCCGTTGCGTGGCCGGTGCTGGCACCGGGGCGTCCCTGGGTTAGGATAGGACAAGCTCATGAGCGACCTGGCACGACTCATCATCGCCGCCCTGGAATGGGATGCGGCGCTCGGCTTCGCCCCCGCCGAAGGCGAGGTGGAGCGTGCGCTGGCGCTCGGGGTCGGCGGCTTCGTGCTGCTGGGGGGCGACGCTGACGCGGTGGCCGCGCTCACGGCGCGGCTCCGTGCCGCGGCGCGCCACCCGCTGCTCATCATGGCCGCCCCCCACGCGGGGGCAACGGCTCCAGGGGCGCGCGACGCGCTGGCCGTCAGCGCCGCCGCACGCCAGGGGGCGCGCGAGGCGCGGGGCGTCGGCGCCAACTGGGTCATGGCGCCTGTCGACGCGGTGGACGCGGTGCAGCGCGAGGGGGTGCTGGCCTGCATCGGGCGATTCCCGGGCGAGGGGGGGGCCGCTCCCGCACCGCGTGGCGCGCCGAGCACCGTGACGGCGACGCGAGACGAACTCGAGCGCGAGCTGGCCCCCTACCTCGACGCCATCGACGCCGGCGTCGCCTCCATCATGACTGCGCACGTCGCCTACCCCGCGCTGGACGCGAGCGGCGCCCCCTCCACCGCGTCGCACGCCATCGTCCACGGGGTGCTGCGGCAGGCGTATGGCTTCGAGGGATTGATCGTGACGGCGCCGCTGGTGGAAGGGAGCGGGTGGGAGCCGCGTGGCGAGGGGCACATGGCGGCGCGTGCCGTGGCGGCGGGGTGCGACCTCCTGTTCCACCCCAACGATCCGGCGGCGGTGCTGCACGGCCTGGAAGTCGCGGCCGGGCGGACGGTACCGCGGGCGCAGCTCGATGCCTCGCTCGCGCGGCGCGACCACTGGGCGCGCTGGGCGGAAGGGTAGCGGCGGCTACCGCCCCAGCAGCTGCAACAACCGCCAGACGAGGTAGCCGCCGAGCACCACCGCCGAGGCCGCGAGCACCCCGCGCACCACCAGCGACTTCTCGCGCCGCGCCGCGCGCACGGCCGCCGGAAGCTCGAGCGGCGTCTTCTCGTACACCGCTTCCATCTGCGCCGTCCGGGCGTCCAGGAGGTCGTCCAGCGTCTCCCCCTGGACCACCTGGCGCCCCGGGATGGCGAAGGTGCGGTGCCCCACGTGATCGTCCGCGTTAGGCGCGGCCAGCCCCGCTCCCTCGAAGCGCGCCGCCACCACCGTGATGTTGTCCGGCCCCCCCAGCCCGTTGGCCAGCGCCACCAGGCGCCGGCAGGCCATCTGCAGGTCGCGCTCCTCGCCCACGGCGCGGGCAATCTCCTCGGCGCGCACCACCGACGAGAGCCCGTCGGAGCAGAGGACCAGGACGTCGCCCCGGCGCACCCGCTGGTGCGTGAGGTCGATCCGGATCATCGCCTCGGGGCCCAGCGCCTGCAGGATGATGTTGCGCCGCTCGCTCTGCTCCGCCGCCTCCTCGCTGATCTCCCCGGCCTCGATCAGCTTCTGCATCAGCGACTGGTCCTTCGTGATCTGCCGGGCCACGCCATCGCGGACGAGATACGCGCGGGAGTCGCCCACCTGCGCCAGGTACAGCGTGTCGCCCAGGAGCCCGGCGATCGTCGCCGTCGTTCCCATCCCCCGCAGCTCGGGGTGCTCGGCGGCGTGCCGGTAGATGGCGCTGTTCGCCATCGACGTCGCCGACTCCAGCGATTCGGCAAAGGCGCCGGCGTCGAGGCTGCGTCGCGGGGCCCACTCGTCGCGCAGGTAGCGCAGCACCACGTCCACCGCCGTCTCGCTCGCCAGCTCGCCGGCGGCGGCGCCCCCCATCCCGTCGGCCACCATGAAGAGCGTCCCGACCGTCCCCGCCCCCTGGCGCAGCACGTGGCCGAACTCCATCGCCTTCCCGGTGGCGAGGTCGGCGACGACGAAGGCGTCCTCGTTATGCTCGCGCGTCCGCCCCACGTCGGTGAGGGCGTACACCTCGACCATGACCGGGGCCTCGTCTCCCCCCGGCGGGGTGGGCGTGCGCGGCGCCATGGGCTCCACGGGCGTCTTCATCGGCTCGTCGGCACTCCCTGCGTCCTCACGCGCGCGTGGGGATGCAGGACGGAGGGTCGGCGCCGGGGGCGCGGTGGGCG
This sequence comes from Gemmatimonadetes bacterium SCN 70-22, assembly GCA_001724275.1. Classification (NCBI taxonomy): domain Bacteria; kingdom Pseudomonadati; phylum Gemmatimonadota; species Gemmatimonadetes bacterium SCN 70-22. The sequence continues at coordinate 28,508 of MEDZ01000035.1, read as the reverse complement.
CGGATGGCGGTCAGCGGCTGCGGGCCGGGAACGCGGTCAGGGCAAGATGGCACAAGGAAGCGGGATCCGCTCGATACGTGGGAGAGAGGTCGCGATGGCGCGGTGGCGCGAAGATGGCACCGGGAGACATACGGGGCAACCACATCCGTGGATTCGCCCGCTCCCCGTGGGGGGGTTAGCTTCGCCCTCATGCGCCCCCCGTTCTCCCTCGTCACGCCCGCGCCGGCGTGCGCCGCGCTGGTCGCGCTGGTCGCGCTGGCCGCGCTGGCCGCGCTGGCCGCCTGCGCCCCCGCGCATCGCCCCGCCACCGCCCCCGTGCCAGAGGGGGGCGACTCGTCGCGTGTCGCCCGCCCCCCTGCCTTCCCGCCGATGCCGCGCGTGGTGGGGAAGCTCGATCTGCGCGTCGTGTATCCCTCCGATCGCGCCACGATCTTCGCCCGCGACTCGACCTTCCTGTTCGGCTCCACCGGGAGCGGGGAGGCCCGGCTTACCATCAATGGCGTCGACGTCCCCGTGCACCCCAACGGTTCGTGGCTGGCGTGGCTCCTCCTCCCGCCGCGGGAGCGCGCGCAGTGGGAGCTGGTGGCGACGCAGGGGGCGGATACGGTGCGCCTGCTGCGGCGGCTCGTGCTCCCGGCGCCGCGCCGGGTCCTGTCCGACAGCGCCCCGCTCGTGGTCGACTCGGCGTCGCTCCGCCCCGGGGGGCGCGAGGCGCGGCGGGGGAGTGACCTGGTGCGGGTGGCGGTGCGGGCGCCGCGGAACGCGGCCGTGCACTTTGTTGCAGCCGACGGGAGCCGCCGGGCGCTGGTGAACCTCGGGGAGGCGGGACTGTCCGGGGACTCCACGCTGTGGGCCACCGAGGTGGAGGCCCGCGCGTTGCAGCTGCAAGGGAGGGTGGTGGTGGCGCGCGGCGCCGACAGCGTGGCGCTGGCGACCGGGCGCGTCGCCCTGGCCGACTCCGCGGGGGCGCGCTACGCCGTGGTGGGCGATCGCCCCGCCCCGCAGGGCCCCTTTGCCCCCGATTCCGACCGCGTCGTCATCGCCCGCCCGGTGGCCAACGGGGGGACGTACAAGTGGTTCCTCCTCCCGGGGACGGTGGTGGAGGTGACCGGGCGCTCGGGCGACATGGTGCGGGCGCGGCTCGATCGCGACCTGGAGGTGTGGCTGGCGGGGGGCGACCTGCGCGAGCTCCCCGCCGGGACGCCGGCCCCCGTGCGGGTGGCGGGGAACGCCCGCGTGGTCTCGCGCGGGGGAGAGGCGAGCGACCTCGTGATCCCGATGGGCGAGCGCCCCCCGTACATCGTGCACGAGGGGGAGCGCCAGCTGGTGCTGGAGCTGTACGGGACCGTGGCCAACACCGACATCCTGAACTACGCCACCGGCGACTCCATCGTGCGGCGGGTCACGTGGGAGCAGGCGGGGAGCGAGCGGGCCCGGTACGTGATCGAGCTGAACGCCCCCGTGTTCGGCTACCTGGTGCGCTGGGAGCGTGGCGCCCTGGTGCTGCGCCTGCGCCGGGCCCCGGCGGTGAACCCTACGCGTCCGCTGCAGGGGGTGACGATCGCGGTGGATGCCGGCCACCCTCCCGCGGGGTCCACCGGCCCCACGGGGCTCTACGAGGCGGTGGCCACGCTGGCCATCGCGCAGCGCCTCGAGGCCGTTTTGAAGGGGCGCGGGGCGACCGTGTACATGACGCGCACCGCCCCCGGGGCCGTGGGGCTCATCGACCGTCCCGAGATGGCGCGGCGCGCCGGGGCGCACGCCTTCGTGAGCATTCACCTCAACGCCCTCCCCGACGGGGTGAACCCGTTCACGGCGCACGGGACCGGGACGTACTACTTCAACGCGCGCAGCGTCCCCCTTGCCCGCGAGGTGCAACGCGGGATGGTGCGGCGCATGGGGCTGCGCGACCTGGGGATCAACTACGACAACCTGGCCGTCGTCCGTCCCACGTGGATGCCGTCGGTGCTGTGCGAGGGGGCCTTCGTGATGATCCCCGAGCAGGAGGCGCTGCTGCGGACGCCGGAGTTCCAGGAGGCATATGCACTGGGGGTGGCGGATGGGCTCGAGGCGTATTTCCGGCGATTGGCGCGGTAGGCTCCCGTCTTCTCGTCTTCCCGTCTTCTCGTCTTCTCGTCCTCTGTAGTCTCGTTAGGCCCGCGGTTTCGCGATTCCAGGCAAGCCACTGTGCGAACCCTTCGGTCGCGTCAAGGGTTAGTAACCAGTGGGGCGCCGAAAATCGCCCCTTGCCCAAACCGTGCGTCGCTGGCGTCTAGTCCGTAAGCCTTGGTAGGGCAATGGCTTGGGGTGACTGACCGATCGGGTGCCTTCAGGTCGAAAGAATCTTCGGGGGCGACGTGGGCGCCGTTGGTGGCGCCAATCGTGGAAATCTGCCCGGGGGTCGGATTCGTGATGTTGATAAGCTAAATTATTGCCACCACGGCACTTCCGTGGGCACTGGCGCGCTCTCACGAGGCCAAGTAAACTGCCCGCCCGCGCTTGACTGACCTGGGTTTGCGGTCGCCGCGCGGCGATGTGCCGAGCCAGTCCGTCTGCAACACCTGATCGATATACACCGGAGGTACTTCCGACATGCCCCTCTCCTCCAAGCCGCCTGCCGGCGCCGTCCAGCTCTCGAAGAACGCACTCACGGTTCTGGAGAAGCGCTACCTCGTGAAGGACGCATCCGGCAAGCCGACCGAGACCGCCGAGCAGCTCTTCTGGCGCGTGGCCACGGTCGTCGCCGAGGCGGATCGTCGCTATGGCGCGACGGATGGAGCGGTGCAGGAGGTGGCCGAGGCGTTCTATCGCCTCATGACCGAGTCGCGCTTCGAGCCCAACTCGCCCACGCTCATGAACGCCGGGCGCCCGTTAGGCCAGCTCTCGGCGTGCTTCGTGCTCCCCGTCGACGATGCCCTGTCCAACGGGCGCAGCGGGATCTACGACACCCTCCGCTCCATGGCGCTCATCCACCAGAGCGGCGGCGGGACCGGCTTCTCCTTCTCGCGCCTGCGCGCCAAGGGGTCGATGGTCCGCTCCACCACCGGCGTCGCGTCGGGGCCCGTGTCGTTCATGAAGCTGTACGACGCGTCGACCGACGCCGTGAAGCAGGGGGGGACGCGCCGCGGGGCCAACATGGGGATCCTGCGCGTCGACCACCCCGACATCATGGAGTTCATCGCCTGCAAGGAAGACCTCACGCAGGTGACCAACTTCAACATCTCGGTCGCCGTGACCACCCGGTTCATGGAGGCCCTCAAGGCCGGCGAGTCGTACGACCTCGTCGACCCGGGGACGGGGAACGTGGTCGGGCAGCTCGACGCCCGCATGGTGTGGGACAGGATGATCGAGGGGGCGTGGCGCACCGGCGAGCCCGGCGTCTTCTTCATCGACGAGGCCAACCGCTACAACCCGGTCCCGCACCTTGGCGCCTACGAGGCCACCAACCCGTGCGGCGAGCAGCCGCTCCTGGCGTACGACGTCTGCAACCTGGGGTCCATCAACGTCGGCTACTACGTCAAGGACGGGGCGATGGACTGGGACGCCTTCCGGCGCGACGTCCATCTGTCGACGCACTTCCTCGACAACATCATCGACGTCAACAAGTACCCGCTGCCGGAGATCGACGCGCTCTCCAAGCGCATCCGCCGCATCGGGCTCGGCATCATGGGCTTTGCGGACGCTCTCGTGCGTTTGGGGATCCCGTACGACACCCCCGAGGGGGTGGAGTTCGGGCGCAAGGTGATGGAGTTCGTCGACGTCGAGGCCAAGAAGGAGAGCGAGCGCCTGGCCAACGAGCGCGGCGCCTTCCCCGAGTGGGCGCGCTCCATCTGGGGGCCCGACGCCACCTGCGCGCGTGACGCCAGCGGCCAGCGCATCCGTCCCATGCAGCTGCTGCGCAACTGCAACGTCACCACCGTCGCCCCCACCGGGACCATCTCCATCATCGCCGGCTGCTCGTCGGGGCTGGAGCCGCTCTTTGCCGTGGCCTTCATGCGCAACCAGGCCGGCGTGATGATGCCCGACGTCAACGAGGACTTCGTCGCCGTGGCGAGGAAGGAGGGGTGGTACAGCGACCAGCTCATGGAGCGCATCGCCAAGTCCGGGAGCGTCAAGCAGCCCGAGGTCCCCGAGCGTTGGCAGCAGGTGTTCGTGACCGCCAACGAGATCGCCCCCGAGATGCACGTGCGCATGCAGGCGGCGTTCCAGCTGCACACCGACTCGGCCATCTCCAAGACCACCAACTTCGCGTACACCGCCAGCAAGGACGACGTCCGCGCCATCTACGAGCTGGCGTACGACATGAAGTGCAAGGGGGTGACCGTGTACCGTGACGGGTCGCGTGACAACCAGGTGTTGAGCACCGGGGCCACCGACACCGCCAAGGCCGCGCGCGAGGGGAAGGAGACGCCGGCGGAGAAGCGCCAGATCGGCGAGCTGCAGGGGACCATCGCCGAGCTCAACGCCGAGATCGAGCGGTTGAAGAAGAACCTGTTCGAGGTGGAGAGCGAGAACCTGCAGCGCCGGATGAAGCGCTCGCGCCCCGACCGTCTCAAGTCGACGTCCATCCGCAAGGAGACGCCGCTGGGGACGATGTACGTGCACATCACCGAGGACGAGAAGGGGCAGCCGTTCGAGGTCTTCATCACGTTAGGCAAGGCCGGCGGGAGCGCCATGGCCGACGCCGAGGCGATGGGGCGGTTGATCTCGCTGGCGCTGCGTTCCGGGGTGCCGCTGATGGAGGTGCACCGGCAGCTGCGCGGGATCTCGTCGGATCGGGCGGTCGGGCTCGGGCCGAACAAGATTCTCTCGGTGCCGGATGCGATCGGGATCGCGTTGCACGACTGGTTCCAGGCGCAGCAGGGGGTTCAGCAGGAGCTGATTCGGCAGACGCCGGTTGGCTCGGCGCCGGTGGTCGGGCAGGTGACGGTGGCGCATGTGGCGCCTGGGGATTCGGGGGAGCAGTTGGCGTTTGCTTCGCTCAATGAGCAGATGGCGCAGAGCTTTATTGGGACTTGTCCGGATTGTGGGTCACAGCTGGAGTTTGCTGAGGGGTGTGTGAAGTGTCATGTGTGTGGGTTTAGTGAATGTGGGTGATAGCTATCTGATGGGGTGAGGGGGGTGGGGCGGGGGGGGATAAGGTGAGATGTTGAGCGGGGCCCCCGGGGAGAGCTGGGGGCCCCGTGTTGTCTGTCTGCAGGGGCTATTGTGATTATCCGAGTGAAGATGCGAGGATAGCGCGGGTGCGGGCGAATGCGGTTGGAGGGCCAAGTTGTTCGCTTGCAGGGAGATGTGGGTGGAGTGTGGATCGAGCTGGAGTGGTGTTATGCGCGCATTGGGGTGGCGGATAGTGCTGGAGTGCAGCTCTTGGTTGGATTATCTGGGAAGGCCTAACTGGCGTTAGGCGGAGCTAAAATGCCAGCTCGCTCGAACATGTTTCAACGGCTCGTTGCTGCCGTTCACAAAGACCTCGGCCCCGGATGGACCGTTGAAGAATCGCGATCCCTCACGGACGCGCGCACGGGCGAGCAGCGGGAGGTAGACGTTGTCGCCGAGGCACTCGTGGGTGGCTATCCCATTGTCATCAGTATCGAGGTTCGCGATCGCGGTCGTGCCGCAGATGTGACGTGGGTTGAAGCCATGGCTCAGAAGCATGACGACCTTCCGACATCAAAGCTGGTGCTCTGGTCGTCGACCGGATTCTCCAACAGCGCGATCACGAAGGCGCGGGCACTCGGGATCGAGACGATCGTCCCGGGGGGGATCGATCGTGCTCCATGGGCCTCGCTGGCACGCCAGCTTATCGGGGGTTCAGTCAAACTCCTACGACCGAGCTTCGATCCTGTGGTCGATGTGAGACTAGACGATGGCACCTTGGTCAGGTGGCCAGCGACAAAGGAGACCGTCTTGATGCAGAAGGACGGCGACGCCGAGGCCCGCGTTGGCGCAATTCTCAGCCAGGTATCCGACAGCCCCGAAGTCCGAAGCACACTGCTTGATCATGCTCCTGCGGGGTCGGGCAGTTTTCATGCGATCTACGAACCGCCCTTTCCTTGCATCGTGCGAGGGCCGAACGGTGAGGTCGGTACTCTCACTCGTCTCGTAATCGGCATCGACACCATTGCCGAGCTGGCACCAGTCGTCTCACGCACGGTAGTCCACGGGGAAGTGGCGACAACGATTGCGGAGGCGGGGGTTGCGGACGGCGTGCTTCGCGTGGTTACTAGAGAGCCAGCGACCGGCTCCATCAGTGTCAGCGCGGAGCACGTCAAGGCACGCATAGGCCAAGAGCCCGCCTAACATGAGATTGCACCAGATAGCCGGGCTATGGTGTGCTCGCTCCGCTCGCACTATTACCTTCGGCTGCACGTGAACCCAGACGTTAGACTGAAGTCACGGTCTCCTTGCACCCTCGGAGATGAAAAGCGAACATCCAGTCCGTGACGGTACCGTCGCGACCGTCCTCGGCGGACTAATCCTCGCAGGACTCGGCAAGGTGAGCGGGGTTGTTCCGCAAGGTTGGGATTTCGGGGCACTGGCAGTCAGAGCGCTGTGGAACCTTCTAGCGTATCGCATTGAGCTTGCGGTCCCCGTCTGGGCGTGTATTCTCGCAATCGCGGCAGCGGTTGGTGTCGCGGGTCTTGTCGTATGGATTCGCCGGGCACTCGCCGACGCTGAGACAGCGACGGATTCCTTGCCCGAACTGGACGAGGTTGAGTCCTGGGCAATGCAGGCTCTCGCGCGTTACGACGGCGGCAGAGTTAGTGTCAGCACACTAGCGCGCGAGTCGGGCGTTGCGGCTCTCCGGCTGGACCGCGCAATCGAACGGCTCGAGAGGGAGAAGCTGGTGACGTTGCATCAGAACTACATGCACGGCACGATGCTCACGCCAACGCGCAGGGGTAGAGATCTTCTTCTCACACGTGGTTGGGTGCGCTAGTTCTGGCGCGCCTCAGCCTAACGACGCTTGCTGCAGGTGAACGCGGGTGCGGATCGCAGTAGTGGTGACCTGCGCCCCGAGAACGGGACCGAGTGGTAGGTTAGGGGCACGAGCCAGGCCCGGTGCCGGAGGAGGCCCACATGAAGCGGAAGCGCTTCACGGAAGAGCAGATCGTCGCGATCCTGAAGGAGGCGGCGGGCAGTGACAACGCCCGCCTGGTGGTGCGCAAGCACGGTATCACGGAGACCACGTTCTACCGCTGGAAGGCAAAGTACAGCGGGATCGGCCTGCCCCAGGTGAAACGGCTCAAGGCCCTCGAGGACGAGAACACGCGCCTCAAGCGCCTCGTGGCCGAGCTCAGCCTCGACAACTCGATGCTGAAAGACGTGGTGGGACGAAAGTGGTGACGCCGGCACAGCGACGGACGGCCGTCACCCATCTCAAGGCCACGTATCCCGTGAGCACCCGTCGCGCGTGCGAGCTCGTGCACCGGGTGCGCTCGCGCTGGTATCACCAGAGCACCCGGCCCAGTGATGGCGCCTTGGCGGACGCGTTGCGCGAGAAGGCCGCCGAGCGACCGCGCTGGGGCTATCGCCGGCTGCACGTTTTGCTGGCCCGCGACGGCTGGCAGGTGAATCACAAGCGCGTGCGCCGTGTCTATCGCAGTACGGGGTTGCAGGTCAGACGGCGGAAGCGGAAACAGGTCTCGCTCGCTCGGGTGCCCCGTCCCGTCGCCATCCAGCCGAATCAGGTCTGGGCGATGGACTTCATCAGCGATCAGTGCACGACCGGTCGCCGCTTTCGCGTACTCAGCCTCATCGACACGTTCACGCGAGAATGCCTCGCCTTGGAAGCCGACACGTCGCTGCCCGCCGCTCGAGTGGTGCGCGTCCTCGACGACGTCACCAGCCTGCGCGGCACGCCCCGCGCGATCACGGTCGATAACGGCCGCGAGTTCGTCGCCCGCGCGCTCGATGCGTGGGCGTATGCACGCCAGGTGCAACTCGCCTTCATCCGCCCCGGGAAGCCCGTCGACAACGCCTACGTCGAGAGTTTGCACGACAAGATCCGCGCCGAATGCCTGGACCAACACTGGTTCACGAATCTGCACGATGCCCGAGACATCATCTCCGCGTGGCAGGACGACTACAACACCGTGCGTCCGCATTGCTCCCTGCAGCAATTGACCCCGAACGAATACTCGCGCACCTTCACCCGTTCACCCCAGTCCCCGGCCTGCACTTCGTAGTGGTCCCGCTTTGGGGAGCAGGTCACCAGAACAAGACGGTCTACCTCGCGTTAGGCGTCCAGCCGGACGGGACACGGGAGGTCCTCGGCTTCTGGATCGTGCAGACCGAAGGCGACGCGTTCTGGCACCGCGTCTTCAGCGAACTGCAGAGCCGCGGGGTGGCCGACATCCTCATCGCGCTCATCGACGGTCTGGCCGGGCTCCCCCAGGCGCTGCACGCCGTGCTTCCGCACACGGTGATCCACCAGTGCCTTGTGCACCTCGTGCGCCAGAGTCTGCAGTTCGTGAGCTACCAGGACCGGATAGCGCTCGTGCCGCTGCTGCGGGCGATCTATCAGGGCCCCAGCGAGACCAGCGCCCGGGTGGCGCTCTGCCACTTGGCGACCACACCGATGGCACAGCGCTATCCCCAGATTCTGGCGCTCTGGGAGCGGCACTGGGAGCGCATCACCCCCGCCCTCGCGTATCCGCTCGCGGTGCGCCGGGTGCTCTAGACGACGAACGCCATCCAGAGCTTTAACAGCCAGCTCCGCAAGCAGCTCAAGGCTCGGGGGCACTTCCCAAACGACGAGGCGGCCGCGAAGCTCTTGTACCTCGCGCTGCGGAACATCCAGAAGACCTGGCATGCCAAACCCGCGCAGCACTGGCGCGCCGCGCTGCCGCAATTGAAGCTCCTGTTCGGCGACCGTCCGCCGGACGTGTGGTGAAGGCCGTTCAGGCGTAGCGGCTCATTCACAGAAGATCGGACAAGCCCGTCTCCGACGAACCCGGGGCGGTTCAGCGGCTGCTCGGCGCGCCGACATGACCACAGTCTGCCGCGCCATCGCCCTTGCCGGTAGATTCACATGAACGAGCGGTCGTGCCGCCCCTCTCCGACGAACTCACCCAGTCCACATCACTCACGCCCTCTCTCCCCGCCCACGAAGCGTCCCATTCGATCTCGAGGGGCCCTTCGTCACCGGGTCTTTGAGCGCAATGCCGGGTCATCGCAACATGAGCGAACAACGCATTCACGTGGATTCCGTCGGAACGCCCGACGCAGCATGGCCGATAGCGGTTCAGACGCGGCGCGCCGTTCTGTGGATCGCTCCCGGATTCTCCTCCCAGGTCGCATCGGCGGAGGAACCAGAAGCTCTTGTAGGCGCCCTAGCCGGAACGCTACTCCATCCGTGGGCTGCCGTCTTCCTCGACGCTGAAGGTCTCCCCGTTGATGCGGTTCGCGACAAACATCCCCTCGTTGGCGACTTGCCATTTCGGGTGTACCGCGAAAATCCAGCCGCTGATCCGCCCCAGAACCGCGTTCCGATCTACGTCCTCCCAGAGACTTCGGCGACATCACCGTCCTCATCGCGCCCGTCCGCAGTCAGCACCCTGCACCGTCTCCAGATGTTGCAGAGGGTGCCCGCGGGTGCGGTTGTCTTCGTCCTCGGCCTCACGCGTCAGAGCGACCTCGCCGGACTCCTGCAGGCGTGTGAACTCTCGGACGCCATTCGGCGGCTGGTCTTCGTCGGACCGCGGTTGCCCGACCCGATTACGCTACCTAGCGTCGACACGGCGATTCACTGGCCGGCGTCGGTCGCAGAATTCCTGGAGTGTCTTGACTCGGTCGAACCGCTGGGCGAGGAGGCCGACGGCCTGCTCATTCGCGTTCGCGCAGGAGACATGGACAAGTCCATCAATCTCGCAACATGCGTTGACCGTAGCCATCCCATCACCTCGCGGTTCGAACTTGTCTCCATCCGCCACCTGCTTGATGGCGGTTCACCGACTCTCGATGCCCTCCGCGCATTCCTGGCGCACCCGGCTGGGGACTGGCGTCCCTACGCATCCGGAATACCGTATCCCCGACATGCTGAGCACCGGCGCGTTGTACTTAAGTATCTCGCTCGCTTCTCGCGAGAGGGCCCGGCCGCCACAGAAACAATCTGGCTTCAGGCAGAGGACGGGTCAGGTGCCACGACAGCCGTACGCCAGCTCGCGTTTGATTTGGCGAACGCCGGCCACCCGGTCCTCGTCGCTCGGGCCGACGCACTCGACTTTGATTTTCACCAGCTCGCCACATTCCTCACGCGCGCGGGAGATCGCTTCGTAGCCGAAGGTGTGTCGTCGGGTGAGACACCATGGACGATCGTCTTCGACGCCCAGCACACCCAACTGCAGTGGGAGTTTGTGACCGGCGTCGCGAGCGGCCTCAAGCGCCTGCAACGCTCCGCGATCGTCCTTGCGGTCCGTCCGTACAACGACCGCACGGATGACGCTCGGCGTGATGCGCTGGGCTCCAACCAGTTTCTGCGTCCGCCGCTGCGAAATTCGGTGGACATCGACGAGGCCGTCGCCCTCGGCGAGCACTTCGACAGGATTCTGCCTCCTGAACTGAGACGCACGCGGAGCGAGTGGGAATGGGTGATTGCCGACACGCTTCGTGTAACGTCGGAAGGCACCCGCAGCCTCTTTTGGGTGGCGCTTCGGTTCTGGCTCCTCCGCGTCCCCGGATCCGAAGAGCATCTCCACACTTGGTTGCGCCGGCACCTTGACGTCTCGACGGCTGGGCGCCCTGATCTCTATGCAGCCGTTCTCGAAACCGCCGCGTTGTCAAAGCACCGGCTTGAGATGCCGCAGGAGTTGCTCGCGTCCGGTGCCCTTCGCCAGCTACGCACATTGGCTAGCGAGGACAGCAATCTCCTTGGCCTCATCGTCCTGCACCGTGCGTCGTCATCGGGGTTTGCTTTCGCGCACTCACTGACGGCCGAGGAGCTGCTTCGGCTCGCGTCACGTGACGATTCGGCGCTCACTGCCGTCGGGATGCCAGCCTGTCTGAACGCGTTCGACCTCGAACTGCACGTGCTGGAGCGCATCATCACACGTGATGTCATAGGCGGACCAGTCGGCGTTAGGCTAGTCGAGGAACTCGTCACCTCGGCTCTGCGAGTGGATCCGTTCGAAGCGCCTCGGAACTATCAGGAGCGCGATCGTATCGTACGGATGCTCGAGCGGGTTCCGGATGCGGTTTGGGATGACAGCCAGATCTTCAACCATCACGTTGCGAAAGCCCGGCGACATCTAGCGTTGGACCCGCCCGATGCCTCTTGGCACTCAGATGCCGTGCGCGAGCAGCTTGAGCTAGCCGAGAACCATTTGCTTGATGCAATCGACAATATCCGGCCAAGCGATGATGGTAGACGCGAATCGTCCCTCAATCTGAGAGTGTCGCTCGCGCTGACGTACGACGCTCGGGCCAAGCATGAGCACCGCACCGGCCACCCTACAGAAGCCGAGAGATTCCGTGCGGCTGCGGATGCCGCCTACCGTGCGGCGCAACGGATGGACTCCGACAACTCCTATGTCTTGGAGAACTTCGCGCGGTTCAAGTTGAATCAGCAGATGCCGTTCGTTGACGGAGAGGAGCGTATCCGATTGGTGGTGGATGCGATCAGCCTGCTTGAGTGGGAGCTTCAAACCGATCAAGGAGGGCGCCGAGAAGAGCCCATTCTGTTCGAGCTCGCCAACGCGTACGACGCCCTGGAGAAAGGTGACGGCCGATCGCTCTTGGTTCGTCTGGCCCAAAATGGATCCGAACCTGCGCTCGTGGCCCTTGCGAAGCTTGCGGTGCGCATCCATGCATCCGAGGCCGCACCATCCGAGGAAGCGCTCTCTGAGGCTGAGAGGTTGTTGAGGGCCGTGCCAGTCGACCAAGCCACGTCTCGGTCGATTTTCGCACTCTATAGAGTCATTTCGCGGAGGAGACCGCTGGACTTTGCTGAAAGACTGGAGCTCCTTGTCGCTCTGGAGGGCGATCCCGATTTCTCGCTGCCGCTTCAGATCATGATGGAGCTCGGCATTCTGCTGTTTCAAATCGGTGAGACTGCTCAACGAAGAAGGGGCGAGTCGGTGTTCCGTCACCTTAGGGACCAGCTTGGCGAGCGCGGCGGCGCCCTCCATGTGCCCGATGAAATGCGCTTTCTCGGGGATCCGGCCAAATCGTTCAGCGAGCGCCTCTTGACCTCCATCTTTGTCCGCAACCTGGCGGATGGAGGGCGGAACTACTTTGGGGTCCCTCATGGATGGGGCACCGTGCAGATCCCCATGCGGGTGCACGACTTTGGTCCCAACCTGCGGCACGGATCCGAGCGGGATTGCTTTATTCGGTTTACCAACTTTGGCCCGCAGGCCGTTCCTCCAACGGTTGAATAGCGGCTCTGAATGGAGATCAATCGGAGTCGCATCTCCCGTGCAGCGCCGGAACCTGGGGCCCGACCTCAGCAGCCTAGTATTGAAGCACGGGTCCTCGCGACACTCCGCGACGAGTTCGCGGTACCCAACCTTTCTGGCCTACCTGACTTTATGGTGGTGGTAGAGGGTGCCACTGACCGTGGCTACATTCAGCGCGCCGCAGAACTCTTCGAGGCAGCCCACGGCGTGAGCCCGCTTGACGTACCGCCCACCCTGCGCCGCGGATCAGAGCGCCGAATAGCGGTTGTCGTTCCGGGTGAGAACGGCCGCCCAGCCAGCGGTGGTGTCAAGCGCATGGTCGACATGGCCGCAGCTCTGTTTGGTGACTTTTTTCGGGCCGAAGTTCTCTTGGGCATCGTGTTCGTGTTTGACCACGACTGGGCCGGCCGCGAAGCGCGAGATCAGATCAAGAAGTACGGGTTCCGCCCTGACCGGCACTCGCTCACACTCGACCCATCCGCCCATCCGACACTGGTTGGGCGGCCCGACGTCCTCATCGAGGATCTGATCCCCTTGCCGGCACAGGAGGCGTTCTTTGCCCTCGGCGGGGCCAACTGCAGCAAGGAGTATCGCGACGGCCAGCTTAGGCGTATCAGATGGGAGCATCCGTCGAAGGCCGCGCTCCGAAGGTACATCTGCACGCACTCGGGAATCCGCGATTTCGGCGAGCTAGTGCTCCTGATATCACGAGTGCGCGCAGCACTCGGCTTTCCGGCCATCGATGTCCGCAGTGGCGGCACTCAGGAGGGGGGAGCCTGATCATGTGCCATCCATCACCGTCACATCGCGAACTGCGCCACACAATGCGAGCCCACGCCCTGTCCGCCCGTCCATGCGAGTCCGCCGCCTAACCATTCAGCGGTTCCGCGCTCTAAAGCATCTCACGTTCTGCCCCGGTCCCTGCACCGTCATCCTCGGTCCGAACAACGCCGGGAAGAGCACCGTGCTCGAGGCACTCGACCTTCTGCTCCACAGCGGACTCGGTCGCCAGCGCCCCGCGCTTGAGGAGATCGACTACCATATGCGCGATCCGGACAGCGGCTTCGAGATCGAGGCGGTGTTAGGGGACCTGTCGCGCGCATTCAGCGCGGAGGTGCATCATCACCTGGAGGGTTGGCGGGCTGCCTCGAGCGAGTTGGTAGCCGAACCGGATGGGGATGGCGTGGAGGCTGTCGTGCGTGTGAGGGTCCGCGGCACAGACGAGTTCGAGGCCATTCATGAGTTCGCGAAGCCGGAATCGAACGCAGCGCGGTTTCATCCACGGCTGCGCGCACAGGTTCGATGGGTGTTCGACGGTCGGAGCCGTGATCCGTCCCGTCAACTCTTCTTCTATCAAGGTGGCGTGCTCGATCGGTACTTCGCTGAAGTAGATCTCGGCGAAGCACTCGGGACCTTTCGGGAGGTCATTCGCACCGGTACGGCGGCGCTCAACTCGGATGCCGCCATCGATGGCGTCCTGCAAAAGGTGTCCAAGGAACTGGAGCGCGTCGGACTAATCAGGAATGAGGAAGCGGCCGCATTCGAGCTCGGCTCCGTCTCCCAGCGCGCGCTGCTACAAACCCTGCGCCTGACCCTGCCAGCCGTTGGCAACACCAACATCCCCCTCTCGCGACAAGGTCGTGGCACGCAGCGTTTGGCGCTGGTCTCGCTACTTCTACGTCTTTCGTCCGACGCCGCAGCGGCACCTCTTGCCGCCTTCGAGGAGCCCGAGGAAGCGCTCGAGCCACTCAGGCAGGTCCAAGTTGCATCGATGATCCAGGAAATTACGGAGGCGAATGGTCAGGTATTCCTCGTCACCCATTCCCCTGATATCGTTCGGGCGTTTGGTATCGACAGTTTCCTACTACTCCATGAGAGAACCAACGGGGCGAACGCCGTGCACCTTGCTGGTCAAATTCCACCTGCAGTCCGACAGGCCTACGAGAGGCGGTTGGACGGGCCGGTCGTCCGTGGGCTTTTCTGTCGCATTCCGGTGCTGGTGGAGGGTCCAAGCGATCGCGCTGTCTTTGAAGTGTTTTGGCGTGAACTCGCTCGGACTGAGCAAGTGGCTCACTCCTTCCGCATCGGGCTCGACATCGTGAATGCTGAGGGCGTTTCAAACATGCCGATGCTGGCCGCTGTCCTACGTGCGGCGGGCAGAACGGTCGTCGCTTGGGTGGATCAGGATACAGATGCTGCCCGTCGTGAGGTTGATCGGTTGAAGCGCGAAGGACACTGTGGCGCCTTGGTGCTGCACGACCTCGCTCCCGATCGACAGAACCTTGAGGGAGCACTGGCGTGGGGATGCGACTTAAGCGCTCTGTCCGCAGGCATGGGCGCGGTTGCCAACGATCGTGGCTACGCGTGGGAAGAGCAGCGCACGGATCTGATCAGCCGGTGCGATGGCGTGGATCCGGCACGTCGGAGCGCCGCTGGGACTACCACCTCGCTCGACGATTTCGTGGCATGCCTCGACCCCGATGAGTGCCGAAAGGTCTTTGCTCGTGCGCTCGGATCTAAGACGGCATCGCCGTTCGAACAGAAGGGCGCTCGTCAGGCCCGCATCCTGGCCGAGACGATCATCGCTCATCAGGGAGTACCCGCCACGTTTCGAAATGCGTTCGTTCACTTAAACCGGTGGGTCGTTGATGGTTGCCGGTCAGGCGGAGAAATCGCGATGGGGCCGGGTGCCTGAGCTTCGGACCGATTCTGATCACGACGCCGTCTTGGTGAGTGATGCCCGCCATGTGTTGGTGTCGGCGCCTCCAGGAACCGGCAAGACCTGCCTCTCGGTCCGAGTGGCAGCAAAATGGGCGGCGCAGCTCTCGCACGGAGAGCGGGTCTTACTGCTGACGTTCTCCAACCAAGCTCGGTCTCAGCTCGAACGCGAAGCCGCCCTAAGGCTTCCGGGAAGCCTGCGGAACCGAGTCGAGATCACCAACTACCACCGTTTTTTCTGGCAGGGCGTCTCCGCATACCGCCGCGCGCTTGGGTTGCCGATGGAAATCGACATCGGCAGTCGCGCGCGACGCGAGGTGGCCCTCAACCTCGGCCCCGATCGTGCCAGGCTCGGAGGGACAAATGGAGTCGTTGAGTCCATCGCCGAGCATCGCTTCCCCGAATTCCAGGACGCGCGCACCCCTGCGCCAGATCTATTGGAGAGGTTGCTCCTGGCCGTCCATCGAGAGCAGATCGCCGGACGACTCGTCTTCGATGATCTAGGAGCGCTGTTCTGGTCCCTGCTGACACGGTATCCCGTCGTCGACCGAGCATACCGCGATCGGTATCCGGTCGTTATCGCGGACGAGCACCAAGATGCGTCTGCCCTCCAAGATGCGATCGCACGGCGGCTCGGTGATCGGCGACTGACCGTATTCGCTGATGACATGCAGCTAATCCACGAGTTCCGCGGGGCAAGCCGCACCCGGCTCCAACGGCACGCCGCGGATTGCGGCCAACAGCTCAGCCTCAGCACACCGCATCGGTGGCACGGTCGCGAGCCCGTAGCCAGATGGTTGCTCGCCGTTCGAGAACGGCTAGCCGGCCGCGATGCCGCCTGTCCCAAACCACCCGAGTGCGACTTGAGAATCACTCCCGCTCAACGCGGGTTGAACGGTGCGAAGCCGTTCATCAGGGCGGCCGTAGCCCGCGCGTTTACGAATGGGGCTTCGTCTGTAGCCGTTCTGGTACGAGACAACGATCGAGCCTCCGAGTTTCAGGCCTACCTGTGCAGGGAGTCGCAGTACCCGCGGCAGATTGGCACCCAAGATTTCGAGGAAGCTCGACACGACATTGAGCAGTTGCCCCTCTTCCAGGATCGACGGGCGTTTGCTCAGCATGCGCTAGATCGAGTGTCGGCGCTCGTGCCAACGCTTTCGGCGGCCGTTGTTGACCAAGTGCGCAGGAGGATCACAGCCACGGGCACCAACCCACGAGGGGCTGGTCCCGAGGCCGCTCGGCTCCTCGGCGCATTCGATTCCGTTTTCGCCGACGGGGCCGGGCGATTCTTCAATGCGGTGGCGACTGCACTTGATGCGTGCAGAGCGTCGGGTCACCACCTGCCTCGCGTCGAAGCGGCGCGCGCTATTCAGCGCACTGCCGATAGATTGGCCGGATCGCCCGCCGACCTCGCCCGCGCACTCGCCGAGTACTCGGCGGCTGTTCTCACGCTAACGCACGGAGCCCCGCGCCATGGCCACGGACTCTTTGTCATGACGGCACACCAGAGCAAGGGAAAGGAGTTCGATGCCGTGGTTCTCGCTGACGCGTCGGCAAGGTTTTGGCCTGATGACGACGAGTCGCGCCGACTCTTCTATGTCGTGGTTACTCGTGCGACGCGCTTCTGGACGATCATCGCCCCAGATCTCGGCGGTTCTCCCCTGCTCGGCTTCGTTCGGTAGCGGTATCCGTAGCGAATCGGTCAACGCGCTCGCGGCCGGCACCAGGATGGGAGTCAGGATGAGTCGTACAGGTCTGGAGAGTCCTGTCCCCGCGAATGGTCGTGTACCGCGTCGTTAATAGGTGGGCGCCCGTCCATCACATGGCGAACAGAGGTGGCGCCACCCTCGAGGGCGCGATCGATTTCAGTGCGCGCAAGTGCGCTCGACACGCTCGAGCGCCCCGATTTCGCGTCCCATGTCCGCGAGCACCGGGTTAACGTCGCGTTGGCCGGCGCGGCCCTCAGCCACCGGCCGTTTGAAGATGAATTCGACCTGGTCGGCACCGAGTTTGAAGTCCACGTTCTGTCGCGGTTGGGGCACGACTCGGCGGAGGTGAGAGGGGGGCAAGTCTGTCAGCGCCACGGCCGAGTGCAACGTTTCCGCAGGCCGTCGGACCATCAGTGACCCGCACACAACGCCAGCTTCAGCGCACCGGCTGGGTCGTTCCCATTGGTTGCGTCACGCAGCAAAATGAACCGCCCCGGGATTGCCGGAGGTTCGATTTGTTAAGTCGCAAGTGTTTCAACGTCTGGTACGTGATAACCGAGTCACTGGATTAGTTCGATCCGCCGTCGCCGCGGTGCCACGCCGTGCGTGGCGTGGCAACGTCAGGTTGCTCCGCACCCTCCCCAACCCCCCACCCTCACCCCAAATTCCCCCGGGGCTCCTCGGGCTGGGCTAGGGCATTCGCGCTCCACCCTCCCTGTCGAGCGCCCGCCCCCAGGCCACCTCCGCGAACCCGAGCCCCACGCCCCCCCAGCGTGACCACCCCCGAAGCCCGCGCACGGCACGACATCGACGCCCAGCTGGCCGCCGCCGGATGGGTGCTACAGGACATGTCCGCTCTCAACGTGCACGCCGCCCGCGGGGTCGCGATCCGCGAGTTCCCGCTCAAGAGCGGCCACGGCTTCGCCGACTACCTCCTCTACGTCGACGGTCAGGCGGTGGGGGTGGTGGAGGCGAAGAAGGCCGGGACGCCGCTCACGGAGTTCGAGCTGCAAAGCGAGAAATACGGCAACGGCGTCCCGGCTGGGGTCCCGGCGCCGACTCGCCCGCTCCCCTTCCTCTATCAGAGCACCGGGGTCGAGACGCGCTTCACCAGCCGGCTCGACCCGGTCCCCAAGAGCCGCGAGGTCTTCACCTTTCACCGCCCGGAGACGATAGCGGAGTGGCTGGAGGCGGAGCCGCTCTGGATGCCCGAGCGCAAGGGGAAGCCGGACCCGCTCTCGTTGCACCCGTCGTCGCTGCGCGGGCGGCTGACGGTGTTGCCGCCGGTCGCCGAGCGGGGGATGTGGCCGGCGCAGCTGGACGCGGTGCGCAACCTGGAGGTCTCGCTGGCGAAGAACCGCCCGCGCGCCCTGGTGCAGATGGCGACGGGGAGCGGGAAGACGTACACGGCGGTCTCGTCGATCTACCGCCTCATCAAGTTTGGCGGTGCCACGCGCGTGCTCTTCCTGGTCGATCGCGCCAACCTGGCCAAGCAGGCGCTCAAGGAGTTCCAGAGCTACCGCACGCCCGACGACGGGCGGCTCTTCACGGAGCTCTACAACGTCCAGCGCCTCACGCACAACAAGATCGACCCGGTGGCCAAGGTCGTGATCGGGACGGTGCAGCGCCTGTACTCCATGCTCAAGGGAGAGGAGGATCTCCCGGAGGAGGGGGATGAGGCTGGCGCCGATGAAGTGGCGGTGGCGTTAGGCGGGCTGGACGCGCTCCGGAAGGAACCGCTCCCGGTGGTCTACAACCCGACGATCCCCATCGAGACCTTCGACATCGTCTTCGTCGACGAGGCGCACCGGAGCATCTACACGCTCTGGCGCCAGGTGGTGGAGTACTGGGACGCCTTCCTCATCGGGCTCACGGCGACGCCGTCGAAGCTCACTTACGGCTTCTTCAACGGGAACGTGGTCGCCGAGTACGGGCACGAGGAGGCGGTGGCCGATGGGGTCAACGTCGACTTCGACGTCTACCGCATCCGCACGAAGATCACCGAGCAGGGGTCGACGGTGGAGGCGGGGCAGTGGGTCGACAAGCGCGATCGCGAGACGCGCGCCAAGCGGTGGGAGAAGCTCGACGAGGAGCTTGCCTACGGCGGCGCCTCGCTTGACCGCGACGTGGTCGCCCCCGACCAGATTCGCACGGTCGTGCGCGCCTTCCGCGACCACTTCCTCCCGCAAGTCTTTCCGGAGCGCACGCACGTTCCCAAGACGCTCGTCTTCGCCAAGGACGACTCGCACGCCGACGACCTGGTGCAGATCATCCGCGACGAGCTTGGGCTGGGGAACGACGCAGTGCAGAAGATCACCTATCGCACGTCGACCGTGCGCCTCGTGGAGAAGGTGCGCAAGGACGACGGCACCGAGTTCGAGCGGGTGACCTGGAAGTCGAGCGGGGTGAAGCCGGAGGACCTCCTGCAGAGCTTTCGCAATTCGTTCCACCCGCGCATCGCCGTCACCGTCGACATGATCGCCACCGGGACCGACGTCAAGCCGCTCGAGGTCCTCTGGTTCATGCGCACGGTGAAGAGCCGCACCCTCTTCGAGCAGATGAAGGGGCGCGGCGTGCGAGTCATCAAGCCCGACGACCTCAAGGCGGTGACCCCGGACGCCGACGCCAAGACGCGCTTCGTGATCATCGACTGCGTGGGCGTGAGCGAAGAGGACCTCTCCGACACGCGCCCGCTCGACCGCGAGCCGACCGTCTCGCTGGAGAAGCTCCTGCAGGCGGTCGCGATGGGGAACACCGACCCTGACGTCGCCTCCACGGTGGCGAGCCGGCTGGCGCGCCTGGAGCGGCAGCTCGGCAAGGCCGAGCACGAGAGCATCAAGGATGCCGCCGGCGGGAGGTCGTTAGGCGAGCTGGCCCACGCCATCGTCCTGGCGCTCGACCCGGACCACGCGCAGGCGCAGGCGCGCCGTCACGAGGGAGTCAAGGGGAGCGCCGAACCGAGCATCCAGGGCGTCGAGCAGGCACGCGCGCAGCTCATCAAGGACGCCGTAGCGCCGCTCGCCACCAACCCGCAACTGCGGCAGCGCATCCTCGACCTCAAGCGATCCAAGGAGCAGGTCATCGACATCGCGTCGCAGGACGAGCTGCTCGATGCCGGGATCTCACCCGAGGCGCGGCAGCGCGCGGCGTCGCTGACGACGAGCTTCGAGCAGTTCATCGCGAAGCACCGCGACGAGTTCGTGGCGTTGCAGCTCCTCTACGGACGCGCCAAGGGGCGACGCCTCACGCGCGACGCGCTGCAGGAGCTGACCGAGACGCTCGCTCGGCAGAAGCCGCCGCTGGCGCTGGAGGAGGTCTGGCGGGCGTACGAGCTGCTCGACCGCTCGCGCGTGCGGGGGCGTCCGGCGCGGGTGCTCACCGACGTCGTCTCGCTCGTGCGCTTCGCCCTGCATCGCGACGACGCGCTGGCTCCGTTCCCCGAGGTGGCGCGCGCGCGGTTCGCGGCGTGGATGTCGAAGATGGAGGCGGGTGGGCGGCGCTTCACCGATGAACAGAAGACGTGGTTGGCGGAGATCGTCGACCACCTGGCGGCCAACGTGGAGATCGACGTGGATGACTTCGAGTATGCGCCGTTCGCGCAGCGTGGCGGGCTGGGGGCGGCGCATCGGGTGTTTGGGGACTCGCTGAAGACGGTAATTGACGAGGTGACGGGGGTGGTGGCGGCGTGAGCTTCACAGCGTCGCTCAAGGAGATAGTGCGCGAGAACCGCAACGGTCTGCTCTCGGCTGCCCCTCACTGGCGCCGCGTCGCACTGGGGCGCGTCGCGACGATACTCAACGGCTTCCCGTTTCCCTCCGCGAAGTTCACGAAGGATCGGGGGACTCCCCTCCTGCGTATACGTGACGTCCGGTCCGAGTCGACCGATGCGTGCTTCGACGGAGGAGTTGATCCGCAGTTCCTCGTCTCGGCGGGAGAACTTGTCGTCGGAATGGATGGCGACTTCAGCGCGGCACTTTGGCGCGGACCCGTTGCCGCTCTGAATCAACGAGTGTGCAAGATCTCGCCGAATGAGGCGGTACTGCAGCGAAAGTTCCTCGCGTACGTGCTTCCCGGCTACCTCTCTGCTATCAACGAGTACACATCGGCCATAACTGTCAAGCACCTGTCCTCTCGCACGATCGCCGAGATCCCTTTGCCACTGCCTCCACTCGCCGAGCAGCGCCGCATCGTCGCCGCGCTCGAGGAGAACCTGTCGGAGCTGGATGCGGCGGTGGCGGGGTTGGAGCGGGCGCGGGCGAATGCACGACGGCTTCGCCAGTCTGTCCGTGATGCGGCGCTCTCCGCATTTCCAACTCGGAGAATCGGTGAGCTGCTGGCGGAGCCGCTCTCCAACGGGAGGTCCGTTCCGACTGCAGACAAGGGTTTTCCGGTTCTCCGACTTACGTGCCTCCGATCGGGGATGATCGATCAGGGCGAGTTCAAGATTGGCGCTTGGAGCCCGGATGCCGCGCGGCCGTTCCTCATTCGAGAGGGTGATTTCCTTGTGTCGAGGGGAAATGGATCGCGAAGGCTCGTCGGCCGGGGAGGGATGGTGGGGCACGTGAGACGGGGTGTCGCGTACCCGGATACGCTGATTCGGGTTCGTCCGAATCAGGGAGTGCTGACCGCGGCGTTTCTCCGAATCGCGTGGGATTCCTCAGCGGTACGTCGCCAGATCGAATCGCAGGCTCGCACGACGGCCGGGATATACAAGATCAACCAGCAGGATATCGAGCAGCTCGCAGTTCCCGTTCCGCCAACAGTGGAGGAGCAAGAGCTCGTCGCTGCTGTTGTCGACGATCAGCTAATCGCGATCGATCGGTGCGAGCAGGAGATCGACATCCAACTCCTCCGCGCTACGCGCCTCCGCCAGTCCATCCTCAAGCACGCCTTCGAGGGCAAGCTCGTCTCGCAGGACCCTAACGACGAACCCGCCTCCGTCCTGCTCGACCGCATCTGCGCCGAGCGCGAGTCGGACGCGCCACGTGCTCCCAAGTCGCGCGCTACGGCCAAGACCTCTCGCAAGGCACCACGCCGATGAGCCCCAAGTCCACTGCCCAGGTCAGCTTCAACCGCCGCGCCACCCTCATGCGCGGACTGTTCGACGTCCTGCGCGACGAGAGCGAGGGGCTCCGCGCCTCCGAGGTCATCGAACGACTCGCCCGTCGCCTCCCGCCCACCGAGTACGAGTCCGGCGAATACGCCTCCGGCGCCCAGCGCTACGAGAAGGTCGTCCGCTTCACGTCCATCCCGTTGGTGAAGGCCGGATGGCTCGTGAAGGACGCCGGACGCTGGCATATCACCGACGAGGGGCGGGCGGCCTTCGCCAAGTACCAGGACTCCGAACGGTTCCTGCGCACCGCGATCGCCGCGTACCGCGCCTGGAGGAAGGCGCAACCGAGCGCCGATCCCGAGGAGGAGCTGGAGGAGGACGAGGAGCAAGCCACGGCTGGCATCACCCTCGAGCAGGCCGAGGAGCAGGCGTGGAGCGAGATCGAACGCTACCTGTCGGCCATGCCCCCGTACGACTTCCAGAACCTCGTCGCCGCCCTGCTCGGCGCCATGGGCTATCACGTCGGCTGGATCGCGCAGCCCGGCAAGGACGGCGGCGTCGACATCCTGGCCTTCAACGACCCACTCGGCACCACCCTCCCGCGCATCAAGGTCCAGGTCAAGCGCCAGCAGCAGAAGGTCGCCGTTGACGGGCTCCGTGCCTTCATGGCGCTCCTCGGGACCGACGACGTGGGGATCTTCGTGAACACCGGGGGCTTCACGCGCGACGCCATCGATGAGGCCCGGTCGCAGACCACACGTCGGGTGACGCTGGTCGATCTGGAGCGGCTCGTGAGGCTCTGGACGGAACACTACGCCAAGCTCGCCGAAGTGGAGCGACGGCGGTTGCCGTTGCAGCCGGTGTATTTCCTGGCGCCGGAGGGGTGAGGGCTGGGGACAGGTCCCGCCTGTCGTGTCGGAAGGCGGTAGGCGGCCCGAAGGAACTTTCGTTTCGTTTGTTTCGTATATTGCGGTGAGAGCGTCCAGCAGGTAAGGTGAAGCCATGACCGCAACCCTCGAACTCCCGACCCCCGAGACCGCCCACGAGGCGCAGGAAGCGCTGCGCGAGCTGTCGCCGCTGGCCACCCGCCGCGCGCGCCGGCACGTTCGCCTTCGCGCGGACGGCGATAACGGTGCATCGGTGGTCGTCCCTCGCGCCGCCTTCGACCTGTTCCTGGAGATTCTGGGGCAGATGGCCAACGGCAACGCCGTGACCATCGTCCCCATCCACGCGGAGCTGACGACCCAGCAGGCGGCGGATCTCCTGAACGTGTCGCGGCCGTTCCTCGTCTCGCTCCTGGAGAAGGGCGAGCTGCCGCACCGCAAGGTCGGCACGCACCGGCGGGTCCTGTATGCTGACCTGGCGGCGTACAAGCGCGCGCAGGATCAGCGGTCTCGCGAGGCCCTGGATGAACTGACGCGGCAAGCCCAGGAGCTGGGGCTCGGATACTGACGTGCCCTTCTCGGTGGTCTACGATGCGTGCGTGCTCCATCCCGCGCCGCTGCGCGACCTGCTCATGCGAATCGCGCGCACCGGCATCGTCCAGGCCCGCTGGTCGGAGTCCATCCTCGACGAGTGCTTTTCGAGCATTCGGCGTGCGCGTCCGGACCTCGACCCCGAGAATCTCGCCCGCACTCGGGCGCTGATGCAGGCCGCACTTCCCGCCGCCAACGTGCATGACTTCGAGCCGCTGATTGACGGGATCGCCCTGCCTGACCCCGGCGACCGCCACGTGCTGGCCGCCGCCATTCGATCAGGGGCGCAGGCGATCGTCACCTTCAACACGAAGGACTTTCCGTCGTCGGCCCTCGGACGGTACGACGTCGAGGCAAAGCACCCGGACGATTTCGTGATGGACTGTCTCGACCTGGCCCCCGTCCTGGTGGCCAACTGCGTCCGCGAGCAAGCGGCTGCCCTTCGCAACCCGGCGCAAAGCGTCGGCGGCGTGCTCACTGCGCTTCGTGACGGTGGACTCGTGCAGTCGGTCGCGCGACTCAACGAACTCCTCGGCGAACTGCCCTCCGCATCCGCACCCCTCGCATGAACCCTCAGCAAATCGTCCAGAAGCTCTGGAACTACTGCAACGTCCTGCGCGACGACGGCCTCTCCTACGGGGACTACGTCGAGCAGCTCACATATCTGCTCTTCCTCAAGATGGCCCACGAGCGCACCCAGGCGCCGTGGAGCCAGCCGTCGATCATCCCCAAGGGGCTCGACTGGCCCGCGCTCCTCTCCAAGGACGGCGACGCGCTGGAGGGGCAGTACCGGCGTACGCTGGAGCGGCTGGGGAAGGAGCAGGGGATGCTGGGGCTCATCTTCCGCAAGGCGCAGAACAAGATCCAGGACCCCGCCAAGCTCCGCCGCCTCATCGCCGACCTCATCGACCGCGAGCAGTGGCTCTCGCTCGATGCCGACGTGAAGGGCGATGCGTACGAGGGCCTGCTGGAGAAGAACGCCCAGGACACCAAGGGCGGCGCCGGCCAGTACTTCACCCCGCGCCCCCTCATCCAGGCCATCGTTGACTGCATGGACCCTAAACCGGGGGAGACCATCTGCGACCCGGCCTGCGGCACCGGCGGCTTTCTGTTGGCGGCGCACGACTACATCGTCCGCCACAACCACACTCTCGACAAGAAGGCCAAGCGCCACCTCAAGCTGGAGGCGCTGCGCGGCGTGGAGCTGGTGGACGGCGTCGCCCGCCTGTGCGGGATGAACCTCCTGCTGCATGGCATCGGTCCTACCGCCGGAGAGCAGGTCGATCCCGCCGTGGAAGTCGACGACGCCCTGCGCGCCGATCCCGGCGACCGCTTCGACATGGTCCTCACCAATCCGCCCTTCGGCCGCAAGTCGAGCGTGCGCATGGTGACGCCCGAGGGCGACGAGGAGCGCGAGGAGCTGACCATCGTCCGCGACGACTTCTGGGTCACCACCAGCAACAAGCAACTGGCGTTCGTGCAGCACGTGAAGACGCTGCTCCGCATCAACGGCCGCGCCGCCGTCGTCGTCCCCGACAACGTCCTCTTCGAGGGCGGGGCGGGGGAGACCGTCAGGCGCAAGCTGCTGCACGAGTGCGACGTCCACACTCTGCTGCGCCTTCCCACCGGGATCTTCTACGCTCAGGGGGTCAAGGCCAACGTGATCTTCTTCGACCGTCGCGCCGCCAGCGACAAGGCGGCGACGAAGAAGCTCTGGATCTACGACCTCCGCACCAACCAGCACTTCACCCTCAAGACCAACCCGCTGGCGCGGAAGGACCTGGACGAGTTCGTCGCCTGCTATCACCCCGCCAACCGCCACGAGCGGAAGGCGACGTGGAGCGAGAAGAAGAACCCCAGCGGGCGGTGGCGAGCGTATGACGTGGAGGAGCTGCTCGCCAGGGACAAGGCGTCGCTGGATGTCTTTTGGCTGAAGGACGAGGCGCTGGAGGCGTCGGCGAATCTCCCGGCGCCGCATGTGATTGCGGGGGAGATCGTGGAGGATTTGAGGGCGGCGTTGGAGGCGTTTGAGGGGTTGGAGGGGGCGTTGAGGGGGACGGGCGGGTGACTGAGGCAGCGCCGAGCGGTGCCCAGGTCCTAAGACGGGAGGGTACGGCGATGATCGGGGCGTCTCGTCGAGTGACACGATCGCCGCCTGTCGAAGCCGCCGGCCGAATCGGGCGATCCGGATGCCCCGGCCGAGTCAACGCGATCGAGGTCCGCGAAATCGAGATCTCGCCACCAGGGGATTTCAGGCGGCTCCTGTAAGAATCGCGGAAGTGTGTCGTACCGATCGGGGTTCCTAGACGTGTGCAATGAGTCTCACGCGTCTCTCCCGACCCTCGTTTGGCTTAACTAACCGAAGTTCCGGAAGGTTCGAGGCGGTTCAGGCGCAGCGACGCTTGCCCCAGTGGCAGCGGCAATAGGTACAAGAAGTGGCACGGTGCCACTTCTTGAGCGCGAAGCCGGTTGCCGCGACGGTGCTATATTGGCGCCGTTGGTCCAGCCGGCCGATCAGTGGTGCGCTCGCTTGGCTCGCCTCACGGCATTCGACCGCAGCTCCACCTCGCGCTATGCCGCCCATCGTAACCCGAATCCCAACACTCAATGCCGTGTTTGGCTGAGTATCGAGCGCGCTTTCTCATGCAGGTAGGTCGCTATGTCCCCCACGCCAGCGAGCAGCAGCGATTTGCTGAGGTACTCGACCACTTCATCGACTGGAGCGCGGTGCACGCGACGAGTCTCGTACATCACGACAGCGGCTACGAACAGCACGTCGTGAGCTTTGCACGCGTGGTGGACGGATCGGTCTTCTGGTCAGCGTATCCTCGTATGGTCGACGGTGCAAAATTCGAGATCACGCCGCGAACGGCCAAGTATCTCAACCCTGCGCTGCAGGATGAGGCGCGGGCACTCTTTGGCTCCATCAGTACCGAAGCGCTGACGGACGATGGCACTCTGCGAGTGCGATTCTCGGCTCTCAAGAATCTGACGACGCGTCAGCGCGTCACGGACCTCCTAGAGAGACTCCTGGTGTGAGGGGCGCTACTGGCGAGCAGCGGTGAACTCCTCCCCAAGCCGGAGTCCGTCAGGGAGGTGAACCAGCACGGGATGGCGGGGCCCCCGGATATCCGAGCCAGCCAGACCCCCGTTTTGACGACGAGAGACACCGGGACGCCATTCGCCCTGGCGGCTCATCATCGTCGATTCACCGTATTTCAGACGGGAACGGCCGAGTCGATGGGCACCGAATCTGAGAGCGTGCCGGGACCTTGCTTGACGCTGTCAGAGCCTCGTCGTAAGGTAGGCGTCGCGCCGGGATGGGCTCGGGGCAGGGGAGGGGGGAGGTGGAGTTATGCGAAGCCCGCAGTTCCTACTGACGGGAGCTGTATTGTTCGCCGGCGCGTGCGCACCGCCGCTGCGGTACATCCCGCCGAAGGACCCGATTGCGCGAAACGCGGAACCCGTGGCGGCACCGTTCGAGCGCACATGGGATGCTGTCATTGACCTGTTCGCGCGCGAGGTCATACCAATCGAGACGCTCGACCGCGCGTCGGGATTCGTCGCGGCCTCGAGCAGCGTCATTCGCACCGTCCTCCCCGCGGACTCAACGCTGGCCCGCGCTCTTGCCGACTGTGGCCGTCTGCGCGGCAGCAATATGGCGAGAGACCTGGTATATCCGCCCGAGTCTGCGCGCTACAACGTGCTGGTGCGATCCGCCGGCCCCACGAGCAGCACGGTGCGCGTGACCGCGGCCTTCTTCGGCGGGTATTGGGCC
Source organism: Gemmatimonadetes bacterium SCN 70-22 (assembly GCA_001724275.1). Classification (NCBI taxonomy): domain Bacteria; kingdom Pseudomonadati; phylum Gemmatimonadota; species Gemmatimonadetes bacterium SCN 70-22. Next base: position 1,377 of record MEDZ01000035.1, on the reverse strand, counting down.
GCACCCTACCACTTCACGCGCCTCGAGTGCTCTAGCACCGGCGACTTCGAGTCGCGCTTCGAGAAGGCCGTGAAGGAGGCCGCGGAGCGCCGATGAGCGACGAACGACGTGAGCGACGCGGTCTCCGCAAGCACCTCATGGCGCGCGGCTGGGTGGTGGAGTCGCGAGTCAGCGGTGCCATCGACGTAGAGATCCCGATCCGAACGTCGGAGGCGGCCTTTCTCGAGGAAGTGCGCCGTACTGTTCGAGAGTGCGGACAGGAACCGGATGCCTATCCGACGAGCTTCGATCGTCGGAGGTGGATTCGCATTACCACAGCGGAGACAGTAGCGGAGAAGGGGCGGGGCGGACATCGAAGGCGGCACGGTGCGTAGCGAAAGGCAACCGTTGCGAGGCATATCGGCGCGCCTCTTCTTCTTCGCCAGCCGCCATCAAAGTGTGAGTCCGACTGGCTCCAGGAGCAAGGGACGTCCCCCTCCAGAAAGGCTACGCCATGCAGTCTACACGATAGGTGAGCGGACCCGGGCGCCCCGCCAGGGGACTCGTGATGGTGGACGACGCCGCAATGCAGCGATGAGTTAGGGCGCCATGAAGGAGTGGGCACAACGCGGGAGGAGGGGAGATGGCCGAACGTGTGGAGAAGTTGCCGTGGTCGATGACCTTTTATGACCTACTGGGCTACATCGCTCCCGGGGGACTGCTTCTACTATGCATCTACGTGTTCGAGACGTGGGCGCTCCACTTGGCGGGGCCGGGCGGCGCGCTCGCTGGTCGTACGCTGCATGTTCCGATTCACACTCTATCTGGAATGCTCCTGAGTGGAGCCTCGAACCCAACGTGGCTGCAGAGTGCAGTAACCGCACTGGCGCTCGGTCTTACGGTTTATGTGGCAGGCCACGTGATCGCATCGATATCGTCGACACTGATCGAGCGGACTCTCGTCTTCAAGGGGTACGGCTACCCGTATGAGACACAATTAGGCATTGGTGCAGTGACTGATGACGAGGCCGCTCGGTGGTCTCCTGTGTCGCGTGCCTTCTATACCGGCGTCTTCTTCTGGTTCAATGCTTACGCGCTCTTACGCTTCGCGTCGCTGAGTACTCCGGATGCGTGGCGGATACCATGGAGGCAGATGTTCCTGTATGGTGCTCGAAGCGTGGGGGTGCTCCTTCTCTTTCAGATCGCGTGCAAACTTGTGCTGGGGCGGGTCCATGCCGCTGCTCGCCGACGTGTTGCGGAACGTGAGCAGGACAGGGACTGGCGGGACAGAGGCGTGGGTTGGGCTTGACCCGGTTTAATGGACACGGGTTTAAGAGTTCTTACGCGGCGTTCTGGAGTCGTTCTTCATACGTCACGGGACTGACGTAGTCCAGGGTC
>MEDZ01000034.1 GCA_001724275.1 Gemmatimonadetes bacterium SCN 70-22 | reverse complement strand
AAGCGGCGCGCGGGCGGCGTACCAGTTCTGGACGTGATGCCCCAGGGCGCCATGGTGCACCACGTGATTCAGCTTGATCACGCTGTCGTTCCAGGCGCGCAGGTGCCGCTCCAGGGCGTCACCCTCGAGCGCGTCGATCGGCGGGACGACGTAGTCGTGCACGGCCGGCCACTCGAGCGGCGCCGGCGAGCGGTAGTAGAGGTAGTACAGCGAGGGCGCCGCCTCACGCGCGGCCTCGGGGATCGGGACGTAGCGGATGGGGGCGTCGGGCCAGGTGACCAGGGCGCGTGCGTTCGAGAGGGCGCGGCAGGCCTCCCACGATTCCTGGAAGGCGCGCAGATACGCGTTAGGCGCCGGATGCGCGCCCGCCAGCCGTTCGAGCACGCCCGCCAGCCCCTCCGGGTGCACTGCGTGTGCCATGGCGTCCAGCCGCGCGCGCTCCGCCTCGAACGATTCCCGCGCCTCACGCCGGAGGTCGTCGAGGGAGCGCTCGCACCAGTGCCCGCGCGCCACGAGGAGCGCCAGCAGCTCCCCGCCGCAGGGAGGTGCGGGGGCCGCCTCGCGCGGGAGCGACGCCAGCTCGGCGGCGAAGGCCTCGACTGCCCCCAACGCCGCATCCCCCTCCCGGCGAAGCGCCGCGCGAAGGTCGTCGGCGATCCCGGACGTGCCGCGCCATCGGTCGAGTCCCGCGCCGAGCAGCGCCCGGGCCCCGTCGCACTCCCGCAGGGCCTTCTCGACCCAGGCGCCGGGGACTGCCGATTCCGCGACGACCGCGAGCGCCGAGGCGAGGAAGCGCGGCATGCGCGAGAGCCGCTCGCGCACCATGCGCGCGCGCTGGTCCGGCGGCGCGAAGGCGCGAATCATCAGGGAGACGATGGAGAAGACCGCTTCGCCGATGACGAGCGACGGATTCCCGCGCTGGAAGTGTCGTCCATCGAGCTCCGCCAGCTGCACGTGCAGGAACGAGTCGGCGAGCGCGAGGTCGATCCCCTGCCAGTCGCGCGAGGCGATGCAGTCGTCGAGCGGGCGTGTCGCGACCCGGGCGATGGTCCCGCGGAGAGCGCGCATGTCGGAGGCCATCCGCTCCACCCCGGCCGCCGACCAATCCGGCAAGCGATGATCGTGGGCGTGCATCCCCGTGAACGTGGCGTTCACCGGCCGGGCCGCGTAGTAGTGATCGAGGAAGGCGGCGAGGGCGGCGTCTCGCCGCACGGTCGCTTCCTCGCGTGCGCTCCCGGCGGGAGCATGCGCCTCGGGTGCACGCTCCGCGGGTGCGTTCCCCACGGGCCCGCCATCGCCGTTCGTCTCCCGTCTTGCGTCTCGCACGGGCGTACCTCCCTAGCGCGGCAGCGGAAGCGTCACCCAGCGCCGTTCCCGCACGCTGGCTTCCACGGCGTTGATGACCTCCTGCACCCGCGCCCCGTCCATGAAGTCGCCCTCGTTCACGTCCTCGCCGGAGAGGATCTCGCCGATGAACGAGGCCGTGAGGTTGGCGTAGAAGAGGGTGCGCCACGACTCCTCGCGATTCCCCCCGGGGGGATAGAAATCCGGCGGGACGGGAATCTCCCGGAACTCGACGTCGTTCGGCCGGGCGCCCTTGAGCGACTCGCAGATCCCGAATTCCTCCACCAGCCGGCAGATGAGTGCCCCCTCGCTGCCGTAGATGCGGGCCTCGATGCCGGGGTAGTTCCCGACCGTCACGAAGCTCGTCTGGATGCTGCCTAACGCGCCGTTCGCGAACTCACCGAGGAAGATGTCGCCGTCGTCGATGTTCATGCGCATCACGCGCCCGGTGGCGCGCACCATGCGCTCGGGGATGAAGTTGCGCATGGTCCCCACCACGTCCCGGTACTCGCTCCCGACCATCCACGCCCCGATGTCGATGATGGGGGCGCCGTACCCTTCGAGCGACGACACCTGCAGCACGGACTGGTCGGCATCCACGTCCACCTGGCGCAGGGGGTTCATCGGGTCGAGCCACTGCGAGTTCTGCTCGAAGCCGTTGAAGATGAACGGGGTCCCGATGTACCCGCTGTCGACCAGGTGTTTCATGTACCGCATGGCGGGCGCGTAGCGGAAGGTGAAGCCGAGCTTGGTCTTCAGCTTCCTCGCGCGCGCCAACTCCGCCGCGCGGATGGTGTCGCGGAAGTCGAAGGCGACCGGCTTCTCGCACAGGACGTGCTTTCCGGACTCCAGTGCGGCCCACGACAGCTCGAAGTGCGTCGCCGACGGCGTGCACACGTCGATCATGTCGATGTCGTCTCGCTCGAGCACCGCCCGATGGTCGCTGTACACGGCGGGGATCCCGAACTCGGCGGCCACGCCCTCGGCCAGCTGCCGCTGGGGGTCGCAGATGGCCACGACCTCGCAGCGGGCGTCACGCCGGTAGCCCGGAATGTGCGCGAGGCGGGCCCACGCCCCCGCGCCGAGTACCGCGACGCGCACTCGGCGCCCTTCGTCAGCTTGTGCTCCCACGATTCCATCCTGCGCAGTGCGACGTTCTCCCCGTCATGGGGTAGGATCGGCCGCGAATGTACGTGGCGTTACGGGCGCCAGCCAGCCGCGTGGCGCGGCGATTGCTACTAGATTCGCCGGTCACCGCCGCTCCTCACGCCCCCATGCCTCACCTCGCGCGCCCCACACTCCGCATCGCCCTGGCCGTCTCGTGCCTTGCCCTCACCTCGGTCGTTCAGGGGTGCCAGCGTAGCGACGGCGGAGGGGCGACGGCGGATGATCGCCGACGTGCGCGCTTCCAGGCCCAGCTGGCGCAGTCGGCAACGGAGCAATTGCGCCGCGGGGCGGTGGCGAGCGGCATCCGGACGGATTCCATCGTCCCCGAAACGGCCAAGGGGTGGATCGTGAAGGGGACCGATTTCCTGACCTTCTGGCCGTGTGGCAGGTCGGGTTACTACTACATGCGGGCCATCCCTCCGGTCTTCGCTCGCGTCTCGCAGGAGTACAAGTTCGCCAGTCCGGCTGCCTACACCCCGATGTTCGGCGAGCTTCGGCTACGCTACGTGGACGACACCATCACGGTCGGGGAGCGGCACTTCAGTCGCTACGCGGAGGTGATCGGCTACACCTCCCGCTCCCGAGAGGACGCGACGTGCCGGCCGCCCAGGCGCACCACACTGTCGGACGAGATGGAACGGCTCGACCGCTTCAAGGTCGAGGTCCTGAAGCGCTGAGTGGGCGTGGCGCGGGCCCAGTATTGTAAGTAGCGTGCGCGCAATGGATTACGTGCAACCCAGGAGCGTGGGATGATCGCGGGCCGCCAGGGGGCTCAGGTACGGGTCGCCACCCTTTCGGACGAGCCGGCGAACGTCCGGCTCGCCGTGACGGCGGCGACGACCCTCGCCTTCCTGGCCCTCTTTGCCGCCCCCCTGGCCGGGACGGTGCGCGCCTGGTGGACCGACCCCGAGGCCGGGCACGGGCTGTTGCTCGCCCCGCTGGCCGTCTGGCTGGCATGGAAGCGGGGGCGTGCCCCCGACGCCGAGCGCGCGCCGGCGCTCGGGCTCGCGATGATCGTCGCCGCCGTGCTATTCCGATACGTGGCGGCGCTGGCGGCCGAGGCCTTCGTGGGGCGCGCCGCGATGCTCCTGGCGCTCGGTGGCGTGGTGGTGTGGGGGTGGGGGGGGCGGCAGCTTCGGCACTGGTGGCTCCCGCTCCTCCTCGTGGCGCTCTCGGTGCCGCTCCCCGATGTGGTGATGGGGGCGCTCGCGCTCCCGCTGCAACTCGAGGCCTCGCAGATGGGGGCGGCCATGCTCTCCATGCGCGGGGTGCCCGTGCAGCTGGACGGCAACGTGATCCGGCTTCCCGGGCACGACCTCTTCGTGACCGAGGCGTGCAGCGGCCTCCGCTCGCTGACCGCGCTCCTGAGCCTTGGCGTCCTGCTGGGGGGACTCTTCCTCAGGTCCCCGGCCGCGCGACTCGCCATCGTGGCGCTCTCGATCCCGGTGGCCGTCGTCGTCAACGGCGTGCGCGTCTTCGTCACCGGCTTCCTCGTGCTCTTCGTCGACCCGAAGCTGGCCGACGGCTTCTCGCACCTGACGGAGGGGTGGCTCCTCTTCCTGGTGGCCTTCGCCATCCTCGGTGCGATCACCCGGGGCGCGATGGCGATCGAGGAACGCTGGATGGCGCGGCGGGGCCTGCCCGGAGGGCGCCTGCCCGGAGGGCGCCTGCCCGGAGGGCGCCATGCGTGACTGGCGCCTCTATCTCCCGGCGTTGCTCCTGGCGGCTGGGGGGCTGCTCGTGGCGGGGGCGGGCCGGCAGGACGTCGCCACGCTGCCGCGCCCGTTGAACGACGTCGGCCTCGACTTCGCCGGCTTCGTGACCGAACGCCGGGCGATCGGCGAGGACGAGCAGCAGGTTGCCGGGATGTCGGACTACGCGTATCGCATCTACCGGGCGCGCGACGATTCCACGCGCGCCTTCTCGGTGTACGTCGGCTACTACGACTCCCAGGTCACGGGGCGCACGATCCACTCGCCGCGCAACTGCCTCCCGGGGGCCGGGTGGCAGGTCGTGGAGTCGGGGACGCAGCGGTTGCCGCTGGCGGGGGCCGGCGTGACGGTGAACCGGTACATCCTCGCCAACGGCCCCATGCAGGCGCTGGTGTACTACTGGTACCAGGGGCGCGGTCGCGTGGCCTGGAACGAGTACGCCGTGAAGTGGGACCTCCTGCGCGACGCGGCCACGCGCGGGCGAACGGAGGAGGCGCTCGTGCGCATCATGGTCCCCATCGCCCCGTCGCGGGAGTCGACGGCGTCGGAGTGGCGTGAGCGCCTGGCGCGCGCCGACGAACTGGCGATGCAGGTCGCCGGGGGGCTCGTCCCGATGGTCGCGCGCGTGCTCCCCCCGTGGAGCGTCCCCGCGACCTGAGCGCGCCATCCTAGCGGCGGGAGCGCCCGGTGAACCGCTCGCGCTCGCGCAGGATCGTGGCCGGGTCGTCGGAGATGATCCCGCGCACGCCGCGCCGCCACAGCCGCCGGGCCACCGACGGTGCGTTCACCGTCCACACGTGGAGCGGGACGCCCGCCGGCTCGGCGGCCCGCGCCAGGGCGCCTAACGGGATCGGGAGCCCGCGGTGGAAGCGCGGGAGCGACATCACCTGGAAGGGGAGCGCGGTGAAGCGGCGCCCGAGGAGGGCCGGCAGGAGGAGCGGCGCCACCGCCTCGGGCGAGGCGCCGATGGGGATGCGGCTCCCTTCGAAGGGGACCAGCGCCCCCGCCTGGAACGACGACACGATGCAGCGCGATTCCTGTCCCATCCGCTCGATCACCGCCCGGGTCGCCGACGCCGCCTCGGCGACCTTGATCTCGATGAGCACCGGCGTGGCGTCGAGCGACTCCAGCACCTCGGCCAGGGTCGCGATGCCGATCCCGCGGCCGCGGTAGGGGTGAGTCTTCCCCCCGTCGGTGCTGAACGTGGCGCCGGCGTCGAGTCCGCGGAGCTCGGCCAGCGTCAGCTCGGCGACCCGTCCGACGCCGTCCGTGGTCCGGTCGACCGTAGGGTCGTGGATGACCACGACCTCGCCGTCGCGCGTCAGGCGCAGGTCGAACTCCAGGGCGTCCGCGCCTAACGCGACGGCCTGCCGGAACGACTCGATCGTGTTTTCCGGCGCGTGGGCACGGTTGCCCCGATGGCCGATCACGGGCCGCGCCGTGAGGTCGAGTAGCGGGTGCACGCGAGCGGGGGTGGGGCGGACGTGGCGAGAGGGTGCATGCCGACGAGCGAAAGGTAGCCCGGCGCGCCAGTACCGGCTCCTGTCCCGTCGCCCGCACGTGCGATGAAACGCAAGGCGGGCAGGAGCCATCGGCTCCTGCCCGCCTCGCACACCGGGTGGGATCAGAACGAGTACTGCAACCGCGTCACCACCATCCGGCCGATCTCCGGCGAGCCGGGGAACGTACGGACCTTGCTGTCCAGGACGTTGGTCCCGTTGACCGACCAGAGCAGCTCCTGCGAGCCGAACGGCAGGCGATAGTTGAAGCCGATGTCGAACAGGTTGTTGGCCGGCACGCCGTCGTAGATGTAGTACGCCGTGGAGCCAGGGCGCTGGAAGCGGATGGCGTGCCCGTTGGCGTCGACCCCCGAGGCGTACACCCCGGAGTTGACCGGGTAGCTGCTCATGTAGCGCCAGCGCAGCTCGATGCCGTACTTGTTGGGTTCGTCGCGGAACTTCACCGTCAGCGACGCCTTGCCGTCGGGCGCGTTGAGCATGAGCGGCGCGGTGTTGGAGCTTGCGATGTCCCGGAACACCAGGTCGCTCACCCAGCTGTACGTTCCGGCCAGCGTCACGTAGTCGTTGGCGACGTAGTCCACCGCCATGTCGACCCCCTTGACCGTGATCTCCTGGTTGCTGGTGGACGTGTAGGTGGCATACACGTCGGTGCCGTTGGCGAACGTGTCGTTGTTGAACTGCACGATGCCCAAGGGGAGCGACGCCGCCGCGGTGGCGATCTGCGGGGCGATCTGCTGCGCGGCCGCGAGTGCCTGCGCCTGCGGCATCCCCGCCCCCATCAGGATCTGCACGATCTGCTGCCCGAGGTAGCTCCCCAGCTGCGGCCCGTTGAAGAAGACGTTCGGCGTTGCCAGCCCCGCCGGGTTGCCGACGTCACCGCGCTTCTGGATCCAGCCATCGATGGCAAGGCGCAGCTTGTTGGCGATGATCCCCTTGTAGCCGAGTTCGTACGTCTTGTTGTACGACGCGTCCAGCGGACCGATGTCGGCCAGGTTGCCCCCCTGGATGTCCTTGGACGGGTCGGTGGCCTGGTTGAGGTACGCGATGCGCGTCCCCACCTGCGCGTCGGTGGGCTGCACGTTCCCGAGCCCATTCACGAGGGAGTTGGCCAGCGTGGCGCCAAGCGACGGCGTGAGGAGCGCGACGAGGTTCGGGCGCAGCCCGGCGATCACGCCCTTGTAGACGCCCGCGGCCGACGACGGCACCCAGTTGTTGCCGCCGGTGAAGCGCGACTTCATGCAGAGGCCACCGTTCGCCGTCCCGCACGACCGGTTGAAGCCCCACCCCTCCTTGGGCGGGTTCCCGTGCGCCCGGATGTTGTAGCCCGAGTTGCCGATGTTGCGCGCCTGGATGAGGTCGAGGAAGTACGAGAAGTTGGCCGGCGTCGAGAAGGCGCGGTTGTAGGTGACGCGGAAGTTCTGCGTCTCCGACGGCTTGAAGACGAGCGCCACCCGCGGCGAGGTCTGGTACCCCTCGATGAGGGAGTTGTGGTCGATGCGCAGCGCGGCGATGAGGTCGAAGTTGCGCGTGAGGTTGGAGGTGGACTGGACGTAGCCACCGTACTCGGTCACGTCGTCGATGCCCTCGTTGCGCCCGTTGATGGTCCCACCGGTGCGCGGGTTGGTCTTGATCCAGTCCATCCCGTACACGAAGTCCTGGCGCGATCCCAGCGAGAGCCCGTGTTGCAGCTGCGCGGCGAAGACCCGCGACTGGTCGACGATCGGCTGCCCCGAACGCAGCAGGTACGTCCCGGAGGTCGAGAGCGAATCGTCGTTGCCGGCATCGCTGAGGTTGGCGAACACCTGCCCGAAGAGCCGCCCCACGCGCGCCCGCTGCTGGAGGCTGAGGTACGTCCAGTTCTTGATCTGCGCCGTGCCGTTCGCCCCCGTCAACTCCAGCCCGCTCCCGACCTTGCTGTACCCGACGGTCGAGACGAACTCGGAGTTCTCGTTCGGACGCACGTCGACCCGCGCCTCCGAGGTGAACTTGCGGAGGTCGAAGTCACGGATGTTCGGCTTTCCCGCACGCCCGCCGGGCGCCTGCGGCGGGAAGACGTCGGGCTCCCCCGGATCGTAGTTCGGGAGGATGTTCCCCAGCGTGTCGCGCGCCGAGGCGCTGTGCCAGTCGGTGGCGGTGAAGTACTCGCCCGAGAGCTTGTAGCCGACCTTGCTCCCCAGCACGCCCGCGTGGCGGATCGACCCGCGCATCAGCGAGCGCTCGCCCCCGTCGACGGTGAGCGTCGTCCCCTGCGACTCGAATGGCGACTTGGTGATCACGTGCAGCACCCCGTTCGCCGAGTTCGGTCCGTACAGCGCCGAGGCCGGACCCAGCAGGACCTCGACGCGCTCGACGTCCTCGTTCACCCCCGTCATCAGGAACGGGACGTTCACGCGCAGCGAGGGGACCCCGGCAAAGCGGTAGTCCTGCAGCATCAGGATCGAGCCCGAGAACGCGTTGTTGAATCCGCGCGCCACCACGTTCGCCTGCGCGATGCCGCCCTGGTTCACGTCGATGCCGGGAACCCCGCGCACGTGATCCGCGACCGTCACCGAGGGACGCTCCTGGATCTCGCGCACGTCGACCACCGACACCGACGCCGGCGCGTCCAGCGCCTTCTCCGGCCGCCGCGACGCCGTGGTCACGACGGGATTGAGCTGGGTGGCCACCTCCTTCATCGTGAAGTCGACCGTGGCGGTCCCGCCGTCGCTGACGACGACGCCGTCGCGCCGCTCCTCGCTGAAGCCGATGCGGCGGGCCACGACGGCGTACGTGCCCGCAGAGACGTTCGAGATGCGGTACGTCCCATCCTCGCGCGACAGGACCGACGCCGCCGTCTGGCCGCTGGCGCTGATCGCGAGGACGCGCACCTCCCGAATGGGGGTGCCGCCCTCCGTGGAGACCTTGCCGCTGATGGCGCCGCCCTGCGCGAGCACCGGACGGGCTGCCAGCGCGAGGACGCACATGACGGCGAATAGACGAACCCGGGTAGCAGACATCGACACCTCTTTGGAGATGGTGTATCACCACAGGGAAAAATCGTCCCGAAGATATGCCACGATCTCGACCGTCCGCCATATGGGGCCGGCCGCGAAGGTCTCCCGCGCGGGCCCGCGCGACGCAATGCCGGTGGCCCAAGGCGGCATTTGCCCTCACCCTTTCGTCCGGCATCCCTCGGGGTGACACCCCCGTCCCGTTGCGCTACCCTCCGCGCACCAACCAACTCCCACGTGCCGATTCTCCCCCGCATTCCGATGACGCCACGCCTCCTTGCAGCCGGCACACCGCAGGCCGGGCTGCGCCGCCGCCACCTCGTGACGGGCGCCCTCGTCCTCCTGGGATGGGGACCGCCGCTGGGGGCGCAGGAGGTGCGAGCGCCCATCCGCTCCCTCTTCGGCGACGTCGCCGTCGTCCTGCGCCAGGCCCCGGACGGGGCGCTCGGCATCGGCATCTCCGGGGCGGAGCGTACGCTGACGCTCACCGTGCGCGCCTCCGACGCGCGCCGCTGGGCCGACTCCGCCGCCAGGCTCACCGTCGCGCTGCCGCGCCCCGGGAGGCGCGCCCGGATGGCAAACGACCGCGTGCAGCGCGCGCGGGTCGTGCTCGAGGAGCCCGGGCTGGGGACCGGCTCGCTCGTCCTTTCCCGCGTCGACAGCGCCGGGACGCGGCAGTTCCTGCTCTATGCCGACGACGCCCAGCTGAAGGGGATCCGCCAGCCGATGGAGCTGGACGAAGCGCGCACGCTCGTCCGCCAGGTGCGGCGCGCGGCCACGCCGCCCCCGAAGCCTACTTCGCGCCGCCGCCGGCCATGAGCTGACGCAGCTTCTCGCGCGCCTCCAGCGCCTGGGCATCGCCTGGCGCGAACTCGAGGCCGGCTTCCACCTCGCGAAGCGCGCGGGCCAACTCGCCACGGTTGGCGAGCGTGCGGGCCAGGTAGAAGTGCGCCACCGGCAGCGACGGGTCGGCCTCGACGGCCCGGGCGTAGGCCGCCTCGGCCTCGCCCTGACGGCCGAGCTCGAAATAGGCGTTGCCGAGGTTGAACCAGGCGAGCGGTTCGTGCGCGTTGAGCCGCAGGGCGTCGCGATAGGCGCCGATCGCCCCGTTCTTGTCGCCCTGCGAGGAGAGGGCGATCCCGAGATTCACCAGGGCCAGCGGCTGCTGCGGATCGAGCGAGAGGCTCTGCCGCAGGCTGGTCACGGCCTCGGCGAAGGCTCCGCCCTGTGAGAGCGCGACGCCGAGATTCTGGTACGTGCGCGGGTTGTCGGGCTCGATCTCGAGCGCCTTGCGGTAGATGGTGGCGGCCGTGGTGACGTCTCCGTCGCTGCGCGCGCGGTCGCCGAAGAAGCCGAGCACCAGCGACCATCGGGCGCGCACGCGCGCCTCCTCGCCGCCAAGCGAGCGGAGGTGGAACGCAAGCCGCCGTCGCACCGCCCCCCGTTCACCCGCCGCCAGGTGCAGCGAGGCCAGCGCCAGGGCCCGCACGTCGGCATCCGCGTGGCTCGCCAGGGAGTCGAGGCGCGCGATGACCTCCCGCTCCACGTCGGGCATGTCGGGCGCCAGGAATCGCTCGGCAAACTGCGCCATGCCGGCGAAGAGCGCGGCCGTGTGACGCTCCCCCGGGCGGAGGGCCGTCGCCGCCGCCTCGCGGCGATCGGACATCGTCGCCACCCGCTGCGCCGCAACGATGCCGCCGGCCACCGGCTTCAGCTCCCCGTACCACGCGCGCACCTGCGCGTCGAGCGCCGCCTCGGTGCGGTCGATGTGGCACCCGCGACAGGCGCTGGTCACCCCCGCCGCCGCATCCTGCTGCGGGCGCGGAATTGGGATCGCGTGATCGGACCGGGCGTATCGCAGCGCCGTCCCCACCTGCGGCTCCTGCAGGTACGGCATGTGGCAGCTCACGCACCGGCTCCCGTCCGACGCCGGGGCATGGCGGGTGTGCAGCTGCGGCGCGGCCGCCTTGGCCTGGTGACACGAGGTGCATTGCCGGTCGTCGAACCGGCTGGCGAGCGGGGTCCCGGCCACGTCGCGGTAGCCCTGTGAGTGCGGGTCGTGGCACGAGGTGCAGGTCATCCCGCCGTTCACGTAGCAGTCGGACCAGAGGTGCCCTTCCTGGTAGGCGAAGGTCCGCACGCGGCCGTCGGCCAGGTGGGCGTGCTCGCCCAGCTGCGGCGTGCGGATGGCGTAGTAGTCCTCCAGCTTCTCCCCCGCCAGGTACCCGCCGCGCAGGCGATCCTTGAGCGCGTGGCAGCTCCAGCAGGTGCCGAGCGACCCGTCCTTGGACAGCGTCTCGAGCGGGGCCATCCCGATGTCGCCAGCTGCAACCGCCGTCGGGTCCTGCACCAGCTGGACGTGGCGCCGCCCCGGGCCGTGACACGACTCGCAGTTGATGGCGAGCGACGTGAAGCGCGTGCGCAGCCGTGCCGCTGCCGTGTCGAGGGTCACGGTGATCTGGCTGCCATGGCACGACTGGCAGTTCGTGTACCGGACCTCGTCGCCGAGGACGCGCGCGGGCGGCCAGTCCCCGCAGTCGGCCAGGGCCATGGTCGCGGTGATCGGCTCCCATCCGCGTCCCGAGCGCCCCTCCGTGTTGCAGAACCACTTCCCCGACTCGCGGTGGAAGTCGAAGGGGAGGAAGCGGTAGGTCCCGTCGGGAAAGCGCGAGACGAAGCCTTGTGTCCCGCCCCCCTGCATGTGTCCCTTGCCGATGACGCCGTCCACGCGGTACGTGCGCTCGCCGCGCCCTTCCTGCCGCACGACGAAGCGGTAGCTCCCCCCGGCCGACGTGGGGATGACGACGGCGTCGCGGAATCGGATCTCCGAGCCGTCGAACGCCGCGATGACCATTGCCCGCGACGGTGCGCCCCCCGCCGTCCCGTGGGTCGACCGGCGCCACGTGTCGTACTCGGCGCGGTGGCAGCGCGCGCACGCCTCGGCCCCGACGAAGTCATCGGGCGTGGTGCCGGCCGCGGCGAGTCGCGCGGCGGGGAGCGGGAGCTGCACGCGCGCTCCGCCGGCGTCCCCGCCGTCGTCGGACGCCAGCCATCGCCAGGGGCGGACGGCGAGCAGGAGGGCGGCCACGACGGCTACAGCTGCAACGCCGGCGAGGAGGCGCCGGCGCCCCCCGCCCGGCCTCACCGGGAGCGGGGTGGCCGCGGTGTCCTTCGCGCTGACGCGCCTGATGGGGGCGTCGCCCCCGCGATTCCGCTTGCGCGCCATCGGTTATCGTGCCCCGCTCCCGTCGCGCGACCAGGCCGGCCCCTGGCAGCGGCACAGCGTGCGGATGTGCGCCACGAGGGCGCGGATCTCCGCGGGGGACAATGTCTCGCCGAACGCCGGCATTCGCGCGCTCCGGTTCATGATCGCCCCGCCGCCGGCGATGGTGTCGTACAGCGAGTCGTCGGGACGCTGCGACATTGCCGCGGCGTCGGCGTGTGCCGCCGGCGTGACCGGGAGCGCCGAGGCGTTGGGGCCGTCGCCCTTTCCGGTGGGGCCATGGCACGCGGCGCACCAGCGCGCGTACAGCGCGGCGCCGTCGCCGGCGCGTGGTGGCGGCGCCGCTGCGGCTGGCGCCGCGGACGGCGCGCCGTCCGTGGCCGATCCCGGACGCGCTTGCAGGTAGCGGATGATCAGCGCGCGGGTCGCCGGTGGCATCGGGGTACGGGGCATTGCGGCTGCCGGGACGACTGCCGCGGGGTCGGTGACGATGGCGGCAATGTAGGCGGCCGACCGACGCGTGCGCACCGTCGCGAGGTCGGGGGCGATGCGCCCCCCGTTCCCCCCGAGCGCGTGACACCCCAGGCACGGGAGGTGGTCGCGCAGCAGCGCCTCCGCCTTGCGCGAGGCGGCAGCCGAGAGCCCTGGCGTCCCCGTCGCCCCCTGGGCGCGCGCGGCCGGGCCCGTCGCGGTGGCGACGAGCCCAACCAGCACCAGCGCGCGGCAAGCGTTGGTCACCGCGTGGCGGCTCCCCGGACCGTGGCCCCGCGCACCTACTGCGCCGCCACCCGCTGCGGCCAGCGGGCGAACCAGCTCCGCAGGTACAGCTGCGTTCGCAGGAAGTTGGACGGCGTCGACGACGTCCCGTGCCACTCGTTGTTGAAGCGGATCATTGCCGTCGGCACCTTGCGATACTTCAGCGCCATGTAGAACTCCTCGGTCTGCGGCATCGGCGTGCGCAGGTCGAGAACGCCCGTCATCAGCATGGTCGGCGTCTTCACGTTGCCGACGTACATGATCGGCGAGCGACGCAGGTGCTCGCTCGGGTCCTCCCAGAACGGCTTCTCGAAGTTGCGGTACCAGGACGGCCCATCGGTCGTCCCGACGAAGCTCATCCAGTTGGTCACCGGGCAGTTGGAGCTGGCGGCGGCGAAGCGATCCGTGTGTCCCACGATCCACGCCGTCAGCACGCCGCCGCCGGAGCAGCCGAAGACGTACAGGCGCGCGGGGTCGATGTAGCCGCGATTGACCACCGTGTCGACCCCGGCCATCAGGTCGTCGAAGTCCTTTCCCGGGTACGCATTCTTGATCGCGTTGCCGAAGGCGCTGCCGTACCCCGTGGAGCCGCGCGGGTTGGTGTAGAGCAGGACGTACCCCTCGGCCGCGTGGTTCTGGCGCGCGAAGTTGAACCCCACGTTGTACATCGCGTGCGGCCCGCCGTGGATCTCCAGCATCAGCGGGTACTTCCTGGCCGGGTCGAAATCGGGGGGCTTCACGATCCATCCCTGGATGCGGTAGCCGTCCACCGACGTGTACCACACCTCCTCCTGTGCGCCCAGCGTCTTCCCCGCCAGGATGTCGTCGTTCACCGCCGTGATGGCCCTGGGCTCGGGGCGCAGCAGCGGGAAGGTGACGACATCGTTAGGCCTCGCGGCGGTGCTGGCCGTCCCCACCGCGATCCCGCCCTTGCCGATGTCGGTGACCGTGAGGACGTGCGCCCCCTTCGTCACCGGGCGCACCTCCCCGCCGAGGGAGGCGAAGTAGAGGTTGCGTGACCCCTCGTTCTCCACGGTGAAGTAGATCCCGCTCCCGTCCGCGGCCCAGATGAGCCCCGCCGGCGACCGGTCGAGTTGCGGCGTGAGTGGCCGCGGGTTCGACCCGTCGGCGTTCATCACGTACAGCTGCTGGTCACGCCAGGTGTCGGTCGTGTAGTCGTAGCCGGTGTAGGCGATGAGCTTCCCGTCGGGCGACGGAACCGGCTGGCCATCGGGGCCGCTGCGCGTCGTCAGCTGCCTGATGGCGCCGCTGGCGACGTCCACCGCGTATACGTCGCTCTGCCGCCACGAGTACTCGGCGTCGGGGACGCGATTGGCGCTGAACACCACCGACTTGCCGTCGGGCATCCACTGCCGGGCGCCGTGATCCCAGTTGCCGCTCGTCAGCTGCCGCGGCGTCCCGCCGTCGGCCGAGACGACGAAGACGTGCTGGTAGGCATCGTCGGTGAACCCCTGGCGGTCCTGGCGGTAGTCGAGCTTCGTCACGATGCGCGGCGGCTCGACCCACTTGGCTCCCTTCGGGGCCGCCGGGAGCGGGATGCTCCAGGCCTCGCGGTACGGAACGGCCATGCGGAAGGCGATCGACTTCCCGTCGGGCGACCACTGGATGTCGCTGGGCGCCTCCGTCAGGCGCGTCACCTGCGACACCGCCCCCTCGGCGTCCATCCACCGGACGAAGATCTGGGCGCCGGCCGGCTCGCCGCGGGCGATGTAGGCGATGCGCTGCCCGTCGGGTGACCACTCGACCGACCCGCCGTTCACGAGGAACCGGCTCCTCGAGCCGTCGACGTTCATGATCCAGAGCGACGACTCCCACCGGTCGTTGAGCTTGTCGATCCAGCGGCGGGTGTAGATCACCTGCTTCCCGTCGGGCGAGAGCCGCGGCGACTGGACGTCCTCCCAGTCGAGGTATTGCTCGAGGCGAAGGTACGGTCCGCCGGGCTGGGCGTCGCCCTTCGCGAACGGGAGCAGCGCGACGGCGACGGCGCCGAGCAGGAGTCGCGCGGAATGCATCGGATCCTCCGTGACGGGGGTGCAGCGGTCGGAGGGGAGGGGAGGCCTCGCCCTTCGCGCTGTACTCTGCCTCGGTGCACGCCGCGGCGCGAGGGGGGCGACGCGGACTTTCGACGCGAATGCGGGTTCCGCCCCCGACGTCGCCGGCGCCGGGGCCCACCGCCGTCACCAGCGGCGCGCGCGTGCGATTCGGCTGGCGCCGCCGCCGGCGGGGGGCGCGGCTGCTCCTGCCGACGTCGCGCGCGGCGCTCGTCCTGGAGACCATGGCGCGGGGCGCCGTCGCCGGCGCCGCGCCGCCGCTCCAGGTGGCAGCTGGGGGCCGTGCTCGGCCCGCGTCAGGCGGCCCGCGGCCCGCCGCCGAGTGCCTAACGAGATTCGGCGGGGATCGACAGCGTCGCCACGCACCCGCCGCGGTCCGGGCGGTTCTCGAGCGTGAGGATCCCGCCGTGCGCCTCGGCGATCTGACGCGCCAGCACCAGTCCGATCCCCGTCCCCTGCGGCTTGGTGGTGAAGAATGGGACGAAGAGGTTGGCCGTGGCGGCCAGGCCGGGCCCCTCGTCCCGCACGAGCAGCTCGACGCGCCCGGCATCGCTCCGCCAGGTGACCTCGACGCCGCCCGCCGTCTCCATCGCCGCATCCACGGCGTTGCGCACGAGGTTGATGAGCGCCTGCTCCAGCTGGTCGCGATCCGCGTGCACGACCGCCTCGGGGCCGGGCGCCACGCGCACCGCGAGGCGCTGCTCGACCGCCGCCACGCGTTGCACCAGCTCGCCCACGCTGGTGGCGCGCTTGCTTGGCGCCGGGAGCCGTGCCAGCCGCGCATAGCTGCTCATGAAGCGCGAGAGTGCGTCCGCGCGGCTGGCGATGATCGACAGGCCGCGCCGCATGTCGCCGCCGGCATCGTGGGACGCCGCCTGCCGGTCCACGAGCCCCTGCAGGGTCCCGGCGATGGACTTGATGGGGGCGAGCGAGTTGTTGATCTCGTGGCTCAGGACGCGGACCAGCCGCTGCCATGCTTGCAGCTCCTCCTCGCGCAGGCTCTTCGTCACGTCGGCGATCACGAGCAACGTGTGCGGGCGCCCCTCCTGCCGGAACGTCGTGCGCCGCACCTCCCAGCGTCCCGCGCGCCCGGGAAACGACCGGTGGTACACTTGCGGCGAGGGGCCGCGCAGGAGCGTGTCGAGGGCGAGGGCCGCGGCGCGCTTCCCGACCAGCTGTTCCACGTGCTGGTTGAGCAGGTATTCGCCCGCCCGGTTCACCAGCCGCAACGCGTCGCCCTCGTCGAAGGTGAAGATGGCGACGTCGATCTCGGCCATCACGGCGCGCAGCAGCGAACCGGCCTCCAGGGCCCCCCGGCGCTGGGAGCGCAGCGTGTCGCCCAGCATGTTGACCTCGAGGAGGGCCAGGGCCAGCGCATCGTCGCCATGCTCCAGGCGGGCGCGCAGCGAGAAGTCGCCCTCGCGCAACGCCGCCAGCATGTTGGACAGCGTCTGCAGCGGGCGCACCACCCGGTCGCGAAGGGCGAAGGCGATGATCAGCCACGTGCCGGCCACGAAGCCGCCCAGCGTCCAGGTGGCCTGGGAGGAGAAGTTCCCCGACCAGAGGAGGGCGAGCGTGGCCACCACGCCCGGGAGCCCGGCGCCTAACGCGAGCAGGAAGACGCGCCGCTCGTGCGACAAGGGCGCCCGGCGCCGGCGCGGCGCCCCCGGCGCGTCCGGCTTCGCTGGCGCCCCCGGCGTCGGCGTCACCTCGTCACCCCTCGTTCCCGGACTCGATGCGGAAGTGCTCGAGACGACGGTAGAGCGCGCTCCGGCTCAGCCCCAGCGCCCTGGCGGCGTGCGACACGTTCCCGCCGTGCCGGGCCAGCGCCTTGCGGATCAGGATCTGTTCCACGTCCTCCAGCGGGAGGTCCTCGTAGCGTGGCGCCGCCCCCCCGGCGCCCCGGAGGGCGAGGTCGACCGCGCGAATCGCCCCGCCCTGCGCCAGGAGGACCGCCCGCTCCACCACGTGCCCCAGCTCGCGGATGTTCCCCGGCCAGGGGTGCTCCAACAGCGCCTGCATCGCCGCCGGCTCGAACCCCTCGAGCGCCTTCCGGTACCGCCCCGCGTGCCGCCGCAGGAAGGCATGCGCCAGGAGGGAGATGTCGTCGCGGCGCTCGCGCAGCGGCGGCAGGTGGATCTCGATCGTGTTCAGGCGGAACAGGAGGTCTTCACGGAAGCGCCCCGTGCGCACCTCGTCCTGCAACTCCGCGTTGGTCGCCGAGAGGACGCGGACGTCCACCCGGCGCACCCGGGAGGAGCCCACCCGCTCGAGGTCTCCCGACTGCAGCACCCGCAGCAGCTTGCTCTGCTGCGACGGTGTGATGTTCGCGATCTCGTCCAGGAAGATCGTCCCGCCGTCGGCGAGCTCGAACCGGCCGGCGCGGTCCGCGCGGGCGTCGGTGAAGGCCCCCTTCACGTGGCCGAACAGTTCGCTCTCGAAGACGCCTTCGGAGAGTCCTCCCATGTTGACCGCCACGAAGCCGCGCGCCGCGCGCGGCGATGCGGCGTGCAGCCAGGTCGCCACCAGCTCCTTCCCCGTCCCGTGCTCGCCGGTGATGAGGACGTTGGCATCCGACGGCCCGACGCGCTCCATCAGCTGCAACACGGGGCGCATCGCCGGCGACTCGGCGATGAGCGCGGGGAGCGAGGACGACGCGGCGCGCAGCGCCGAGTTCTCGTGCTCCAGCCGCTGGGCGCGCCTGAGCGCCCGTCCCAGCTCCACCGCGTTGCGCACGGTCGCGACCAGTCGCGCGTTGTCCCAGGGCTTCTCGACATAGTCGTGCGCCCCGCGCCGCATCGCCTCCACCGCGGTATCGATGCTCGCCCAGGCCGTCATCACCACGATCGGGAGCGTCGCATCGAGGGCGAGCAGGTGCTGCAGCAGCTCGAGCCCCTCGCGCCCCGACGTGGTGTCGCGCGTGTAGTTGAGGTCGGCCAGGATCGCGTCGTATTCGCGGCCGCGCACCGCCTCCAGCACCTCCATCGGCGAGCGCGCCGTCTCGATGTGGTACCCCGCCTCCCTGAGCAGCAGGCGCAACGCCTCGAGGATGTCCGGCTGGTCGTCGGCGATGAGGATGCGCGGAAGGGGCGGGGGCATGGGGGACGGCGATCGGAGACGGAAGGCGCGCGACGCGAGCGGGGAGCGGGAAGGGAGGGCGGCCGACAGGGAAGATGTGCACGCGACCGAACGCGGGCTACGCACGAGCCCATCGCCTCGCCCATCGCCTCGCCCATCGCGCCGGAATGCCCCGCGCCGGCGTGCGAGCACGGGCGCGCCCGGTTCGGCTCCACCCCGCTCCCGTACGCCCGATCAGCCCCCCGCGCTACCGATCGCCCGTCTCCCCTCTCCCGTCCCCCGTCTTCATGTCCGATACGATCCACCCGTCGCGCACCGTCACGATCCGGCTCCCATACTGCGCGTTCTCCTCGGAGTGGGTCACCTGGACGATCGTCGTCCCCGCCCGGTTGAGGGTGACGAACAGCTCCATGATCTCGCGGGCCTGGGACGAGTGGAGGTTCCCCGTCGGCTCGTCGGCCAGGAGGAGCGAGGGATTGGCGATCACGGCGCGCGCCACGCCCACCAACTGCTGCTGCCCGCCGGAGAGCTGGTTCGGATAGAGGTCCTTCTTCCCCACGATCTGGAAACGGTCCAGCGTGTCGGCCACGATCGCCGCGCGTCGGTCGCGCGGGACGTCGCGATACGACAGCGGCACGTCGAGGTTCTCGGCCACGGTGAGGTCGTCGAGCAGGTGGTACTGCTGGAAGACGAAGCCGATGTGCTTCCGGTTGAGCGCCAGCCGTGCCTTGCCCGATAGCGCGTGCACGGGGTGGTTCCGGAAGGCGTACTCGCCCGTCCACGCGCCATCGAACATCCCGAGGATCGACAGGAGCGTCGACTTCCCCGCGCCCGACGGCCCCATGATCGTGATGAACTCTCCCGGCGCGATGTCGAGGGAGACGCGGCGCAGGACGTACGACTTGCCCGCCGGCGTGTCGAACGCCTTCTCGATCCCGCGCATCGTGACCAGGGGACCGGTGAGCGGTTCGTCGTCAGCGGGGGGGGTAGCCGGCTTGGTGGATCGAAAGAGGGCCATGGCTCAGGCGTGGCTCGATGCGCGGGGGAGCGGCGACCGGCGTGCGACGCCGCGCGGGACGACCGTCGTCCCGCGACACGGGCGTACGCGACCCCGAGGAAGATTGTGACATCACCCGATCACTCTGCATCACTCCGCATCACTCTGCATCAGTCCGTGCGAAGGGCGTGGAGGGGGTCGACCCGTGTGGCGCGCCGGGCGGGGACGACGCTCGCGACCAGCGCCACGGCGCTCAGCAGCAGCGGGATCCCGATCAGGGTCAGGGGGTCGGTGGTTCGCACGCCGTACAGCGCGCCGTGCAGCAGCTGCGAGAGGGCCAGGGCCGCCGGAAGGCCCAGGACGAGTCCGAGGGCGATCAGGCGCAGCGAGCCGCCGAGTACCAGGCGCATCACGTCACGGGCGGTCGCCCCGAGGGCGACGCGGATCCCGATTTCGGGGGTCCGCTGCGCCACCAGGTACGCCATCACGCCGTACATCCCGATCGTCGCCAGCAGCAACGCGGCGGCCGCGAACACGGCGAACATCGAGCCGAACACGCGGGGCTGGAACATCCGGTCGCGGAAGACGAAGTCCATCGTCGCGATGCGGGCGAGCGGGAGGGTCGGGTCCAGCTCGCGCACCGCCTGGCGCACCGCCGGGACCAGCGCGGCGGGATCGCCCGCGCTTCGCACCGCGACCCAGCGTTCCCCGCGATAGCCGGGGAGGAGCGGGACCATGAGTTGCGCCATCTCGGGCTCGCCCACCTGGCGGGTGACGACGTGGGGGATGACCCCGACCACCGTGTACGGCTCACCGGTCGTCGCGTCGAGGCGCAGCTGCTTTCCGAGCGCCCCCCCGTCCGGCCACTCGCGCCGCGCGAGTACCTCGTCCACCAGCGCCACGCGGCTCCCCGTCGCGACCTCGCCATCCGAGAACGTGCGTCCCTGCCGCAGGGGGATGCGCATCGCTTCGAGGTAGGTGGGAGAGATGCGTGCGATGAACCCGTGTGGTCCCGTGGCGCGCGGATACTCCTTGCCTTCGGGGAAGTAGGCGGTGTGCCGGCAGCAACTGGCGACCAGCTGGTAGTCGATCGCCCCGACCGACGTCACCGAGGGAATGGCGCGCAGCCGCTGGTCGAGGAGGCGCAGGAAGGCGGCGCGCGCGGAGTCGGTGGCGTAGCGCTCCCCCGCCAGCGCGATCTGGAAGTTGAGGATCCCGCTTCGGTCGAAGCCCAGCTTCGCGTTCATGGTGGCCATGAACGAGCGCATCATCAGGCCGGCCCCCACCAGGAGGACCAGCGACAAGGCCAGCTCGGCCACCACCAGCATGCTCCGCAGGCGTCCGACGCGCGCCCCCGCGCTCCCGCCGCGCCCGCCCGCCGCCTTGAGCGTCTCGCCTAACGACTGGCTCGACAGGCGCACCGCGGGCGCGATCCCGAAGACGAGCCCGCTCGCCACCGTCGCCGCCGCCGTCACCAGCAGCACGAAGCCGTCGACCTCGAAGCGCATCCAGTACGGGACCGTGGTGGGCATGAGCCGGGCGACGAAGAGCGCCGTCCCCCAGCTCCCCAGCAGGAGCCCTCCCACGCCGCCGATGGCGGCCAGCACGAGGCTCTCGGTGAGGAGCTGGCGCACGACGCGGTGCCGCGGCGCGCCCAGCGAGAGCCGCACCGCGACCTCGCGCTGCCGCCCGGCGCCACGCGCCAGCAGGAGGTTGGCCACGTTGGCGCACGCGATCAGCAGGACGAACCCCACGGCACCCAGCATGATCCGGAAGAGCGGGCGGACCTCGCGCGCCACGAGGTCGTTCATCGGGACGAGCCACGCCGACCACCCGGCATTGGTGTCGCCGTGGCGCTCGGCAAGGGTCCGCATCAGCGCCTCGACCCGCGTGTTGGCCTGTTCGATCGTGACCCCGGGGGCGAGGCGGGCCGCCACCTGCAAGAAGCGCCGGTCGCGGTGCCCGCGTTCGTCGCCGGCCGCCAGCGGGACCCACAGGTCGTGGATCTCGGGGTAGCGGACGCCACGCGCCATGATCCCGACCACGGTGTACGACTCGCCGTCGAGCGTGACGCTCCGTCCCACGATCCCCGGATCGGCGGCGAACTTCCGTTCCCATATCGTGGAGCCCAGCACCACGACCCGGGCGCCGCTCGTCTCTTCGTCGGGGCGAAAGAAGCGACCCACCGCCGGCTGCAGCCCCAGCATGGGGAAGAGCGACGCCGTGACACGCGCGCCGAGGATGCGCTCCGGCTCCTCCATCCCGCCCACGTTCCACGTGGCCTCGGCATGCGCGCCCACCGCCGAGAAGACACCGGGAAGCTGCTTCAGGTCCTCGTAGTCGGGGACCGACCACGAGCCGTACGTCTGGCGCCGCCCGTCGGTGCGCCACGTGCTCGGCTGCACCACGCGCCCCGACTCGGGGAAGGGGAGCGGGCGCACGAGGATGGCGTTGACCGGCGTCCAGATGAAGACGTTCGCGGCGATGCCGATCGCGATCGAGAGCGCGGCGATGGCGGTGAAGCCCGGTGCGCGGCGCAGTGTGCGAAGCGCGAGCTTGAGGTCGAGGAGGAGGGCGTCCATGGATGACGTCGTCGAGCGGGCCCGCCAGCGGGCGGGCGAACGGTACCGCTACTCGATGCGCACCGAGACCAGCAACGCCGCCAGCACGGCCGCGCCTAACGTGAACACGACCAGCGCGGTCCCCGCCAGCCGCCGCCACCCGGCGGCTGGTGGAGGGGCGAGGTCGCGCACCAGGGCGAGGTGCCGGGCCGGGCGGGGCGCGACCGGCCGGGGCGCCCCGCTCACCCCGGGGCGCATCCGGGCCGGGGCGTCCCGGCTCACGCCGGGGCCCCCGCCATCTCGTCCACCACGCGCCCGTCGAACAGGTGGATCGACCGGTCGGCGTGGCGCGCATACCGCGGATCGTGCGTGACCATGCAGATCGTCGCCCCGCCACGGTGCAGCTCGCGCAACAGCTCCATCACCGCCTCGCCGTTCGTCGAGTCGAGGTTCCCCGTCGGCTCGTCGGCCAGGAGGATGGCGGGGTCGCCCGCCACCGCGCGCGCCACCGCCACGCGCTGCTGCTGCCCCCCCGACAGCTGCGACGGGTAGTGCTTCACGCGGTGCGACATCCCCACCCGCTCCAGCGCCTCCAGGACCCGCTTCTTGCGCTCGGCGGCCGCCATCCCGCGGTAGGTGAGCGGCAGCTCCACGTTCTCGTACACCGTGAGGTCGCCGATGAGGTTGAACGCCTGGAAGATGAAGCCGATCTGCCGGTTGCGGATGCGCGCGCGGTCGGCGGCCGAGAGGTCGGAGACGTCCTCGGTCCCGAGCGTGTACGTCCCCCCCGTCGGGGTGTCGAGGAGGCCGAGGATCGACAGCAGCGTCGTCTTGCCGCACCCCGACGGGCCGTTGATCGCCACGTACTCGCCGGGATGGATGTCGAGGTGGATGTCGGCCAGCGCGTGCGTCTCCACCTCGTCGGTGTAGAAGATCTTCTTGATCCCCGTCATGCGGATGAGGGGCTCCGCGGCCGCGGCCGGCAGGTCGTTAGGCATGGTCATCGGTCGATTCTCACCCGGTTCACGTTGTCGAAGCGCGACATGTCGGAGATGATGACGCTGTCGCGGGTCTGCAGGCCCTGGAGGACCTCGATCGTGCTCACCGACGCGCGCCCCAGCTTGACACTGATGCGCGTCGCCGTCTTCCCGTCGGGCTCGATGCGGAAGAGCCCGATCGCCTGCTCCGGCTGCCCATAGGCCGGGCGGCCGACGTACATCACGTTGTCCAGCCGTTCCAGCTCGATCACCCCGTCCACCGACAGGTCGGCCCGCGCCCCCTTGGGAAGCTCACCCTCGAGCGCGATCTCCACGGTGACCGTCCCGTTCTGCGAGATGGGGTCCACTCGCATCACCTTCCCCGGGATGATCCCGTTGCGGGTATCCACCGCCGTCTTCTGCCCGACGACGATGTCCTTGGCCTGCGTCTCCGGCACCCGCAACACCGCCTTGAGCCGGCCCGGCTGCGCCACCGTGGCGAGCGTCTGCCCCGGCACCACCCACTGCCCCAGCTCCAGCGGGAGCGTCTGCAGCTCGCCGTCCAGCCCCGACATCACCCGCATCGACGCCACGCGCTCCGCCTGGAAGCGGGCCACCTGGCGCACCTGCTCCAGGTTCGCCCGCGCCTTCGCGAGCTGCTCCTGCATGGCCGCCGTCATGATGTCCAGGCGCTGCACCTCGAGCTCGAGCCGCGTGTCGAGCTCCTTCACCTGGTCGCGCGCACGCTCGACCTCGTTCTTCGACGAGAGCCCCTTGGCGTCGAGCCCCTCGATGACCGTCGCGTCGCGAAGGGCGTTCGCCCGCAGCGTCCGGACTTGCGCGACCTGCGAGGCCTGGTTGAGGCGGTTGGTCTCCAGCGTGGTGCGCAGCGTCACCAGG
Source organism: Gemmatimonadetes bacterium SCN 70-22 (assembly GCA_001724275.1). Classification (NCBI taxonomy): domain Bacteria; kingdom Pseudomonadati; phylum Gemmatimonadota; species Gemmatimonadetes bacterium SCN 70-22. Next base: position 33,285 of record MEDZ01000034.1, on the reverse strand, counting down.
TCCTGTTCGGCCTGCGTCAGCTGCCGCTGCGCCTCGAGGGCCTGCAGCTGCACTTCCGGGTTCGACAGCTCGAGCAGGATCGTCGTGGCCGTCACGCGCGATCCGGGGCGCAGCGGGCGCGCTTCCACCCGCCCCGCCGTCACCGCGGCGACGTACCGGATGTTCTCGGGCACGAGTGTCCCCGGGGCGCGCACCTGCCGCACCATCGTTCCGCGCTGCACGGAGTCCACCCACAGCTCGCTCCGCGACACGCTCGGGGGGCGTGCCTCGAGGTTGCTGAGCGCCAGCGTCGTCGCTGTCAGTGCCACCACGCCCACGGCGATGAGCACGTTGCGCTTGGTCTTCTTCGGGGCTTCTCGCTTGATGTCCACGAGCGGTATCGATCTGAAGGTTCAGCGGATAGGACAACCGCTTGGTGTCGTCGCGTTTCGTCGCCTTTCCTAGGAAATTCTCGTGCCCAGGCGTGCCTTCGGCGAAGTCGTTGCCTGACAATACGTTCCGGGGCTCGAAGAAGTGTCGGTGGGGGAGGAATCCGTCCGGTTGTGGGACGCACCGTCCGGAAACGGACACTGGGCGCCATCGCATCAGGGCGCCGACGCGCCAACGCCCGGCGCCGGCCAGACGCTCCGGACCATTCACGGGTCGGCCGCTCGGGCGGCATCGCCTGGCCGCATACTTTGCGGGACAAAGTAGACGCCCATAAGAAAGGGCCCGGTTCGGGCCCGCCCTTCCTGCACCTCGCCTTACCGCCCCTCGTCTCGCCCTACTGGACCTCCGGCACCTCATCCACCACATCGATCAGTCGCCGCGCGCTGCGCCAGTTCCGCAGCAGCGACGGCCCCAACGATGACAGGGACGTCTCGATGACCCGTCGCCTGGACGTGCTGGCGTGGATCACCTGCCCGTTCCCGGCGTAGATCCCGATGTGCGTGATTCGACGCTTCGTCCCGAAGGTCAGGAGGTCGCCGGGGCGCAGCTGCGCCGTGTCGCGCGCCACCTCGCGTCCCAGCTTCGACTGCTCGTGGGCGGTGCGAGGCACCTCGAGCCGGAGGGCGCCAAGCACGTAGCGAATCAACCCGCTGCAGTCGAAGGCCTTGCCCGGTGCCTCCGCGCCAAGACGATAGCGTGTCCCGATCTGCGACCGGGCCACCGCCAGCACGGAGTCACGCAGGATCGATTCGTCCACCGGCGACGAGACCGCCAGCAACGGGGGGGCGGGGACAGCGGCCAGGCGGGTGGCGAGAGAATCCTTGAGCCGCTGGGCGGACTCGTTGAACGCCGCAAACGGCTTCTTCCGGGGTGCCCGTCGGCTGCTCCCCTGCGCCGATGCCTCGTGCGTCAGCACGAGCGACATCACGAGGATCACGGCCGTCAGGCAGAAGGATCGGGGCATTCCGGAAGTGCGGGGGAGTGCGGGGACGAGGGCAACGCCACAAGCTATCGCATGTGCACGACGGCGAAAGAGGCGGCGCGTCACGGGAAGAATGTTCCCCTTGTCCGCTCGGTCAAGCCGTGGGCACCCCTTCGTCCTCACCGCGGTAGATGCACCCCGACGTGCACGTCTCGCGCACCTGGACCTCCGCCAGCCCCGTGAGCGCCGGGGCGAGCGCTCGCCAGATCCATCGCGCCAGCACCTCGCTGGTCGGATTCTCCAGCCCCGGGATCTCGTTCAGGTAGCGGTGGTCGAGCCGGTCGTGGACCGGCTTCACCGCCGCCTTGATGTCGGCGAAATCCATGACCCATCCCGACCTCTCCCCGACCGCCCCGCCCACGCACACGCGAACGTGGAACGAGTGCCCATGCAACCGCGCGCACTTGTGCCCCTCCGGGACGTTGGGGAGCCGGTGGGCCGACTCGAAGCTGAATTCCTTGAAGATCAACATCGGGGGGGCAGAAGACGAGAAGACGAGAAGACGAGAAGACGAGAAGACGAGAAGACGGGAAGACGAGACTAGCGGATCCCCAGCTGCTTGTGGGTCTGCACGCTGAGGCGCCACTGGGGGTGGGCGAGGCAGTAGGCCAGGGCGGCGGCGGTGTGCTCGCCCACCAGCGGACCGTCCATGGGCTGCAGGGAGAAATGGCGGAAATCGAGCCACGCGAAACGCTCGGGTGGGGCGTCGGGCTGCGGGTAGACGAGCTTCAGCTCGTCGCCCGACGTCAGCACCAGCGGCGCGCCGGCCTTGGGACTCACGCAGGTCCAGTCGATCCCGGGCGGTGCCGGCTGCGTGCCGTTGGTTTCCACCGCCACCTCGAAGCCGGCGGCGTGCAGCGCCTCGACCGCCGCGGCGTCCAGCTGCAACAACGGCTCGCCCCCCGTGCACACCACGTAGGGGCGCCCGCCCGCGCCTGACGGCCACCGCTGGCGCACCGCCTCGGCCAGCTCCGCCGCCGTGGCGAAGCGCCCCCCCTCGGGGCCCACCCCCACGAAGTCGGTGTCACAGAACGTGCACGTCGCCGACGCGCGGTCCTGCTCGCGCCCCGTCCACAGGTTGCACCCGGCGAAGCGGCAGAAGACCGCGGCCCGTCCGGCGTGCACCCCCTCGCCCTGCAGGGTGTAGAAGATCTCCTTGACGGCGTACATCTAGCGGCGAGACGCGAGGCGGGAGTCGGGAGACGGGAGGGCGCTGGCACCGGCGGTGTTCGCGGGGCGAGCGATGGCAGGGGCGGGCGAATCGGCGTAGCGCGTGGGGTCGGGAATCCCCGCCTCGGCGAAGCCGCGGCGGCGCAACTGGCAGGCGTCGCAGTGGCCGCAGGCGGCGCCATCGGCGGCCGGGTCGTAGCAGGACGTCGTGAGGCCGTAGTCCACACCTAACGACGTCCCCAGCTCGATGATCTGCCGCTTGGTGAGGTCGATCAGCGGGGTGCGCACCCGGATGGGTCGCGTCCCCTCCACCCCGGCGCGCGTCGCCAGGTTCGCCATGCGCTCGAAGGCGGCCACGTACGCCGGCCGGCAATCCGGATAGCCGCTGTAGTCCAGCGCGTTCACCCCGATGAAGATGTCGGCGGCCCCCAGCACCTCGGCCCACGCCAGGGCGTAGGACAGGAAGATGGTGTTGCGCGCCGGGACGTACGTCACCGGAATCCCGGCCGACGGGTCGTCCAGCGGCCGGTCCTTCGGCACCTCGATGTCGGCCGTCAGCGCCGACCCGCCGAAGATTCGCAGGTCGATATCGACGATCACGTGTCGCGCCACGCCGAAGTGGCGCGCCACCCGTTCGGCGGCGGCGATTTCGGCCGTGTGGCGCTGGCCGTAGCGGAACGACAGGGCGTGCACCGCATGGCCGTCGCGCTGGGCGACCGCGAGGAGTGTCGTGGAGTCGAGCCCTCCGCTCAGGAGCAGGACGGCGGGTGGGGCGCTGGCTTGTCTAGGCACGGCGTGACGCTGGTGTTAACGTCTCGAAGCTAGTCGCTCCCGACCCCAGTCTCCACGCCACGAGGGCCCGATACCGTGGGCATGTCCTTCCGCATCTCTCCCGTCCCCCTGCGCCTCGCCTTCCTGGGAGCCCTGGTCCCCCTGGCGGCGTGTGCGCGCAAGGCCACCGTCGCCCCCGCCACCGCTGCCGCGGTCCCCGCGGCGCCGGACGGCCGCACGGTCATCCGGGAGATGAACGCGCGCTACATCGGCAAGTGGTACATGACGCTCACGTTCAAGCAGAACGTCGCCATCATCGCCCAGAATCGCCGCGAGACGCGCCAGGTGTGGAACCAGTACCTCACCCTCCCCGGCCGGCAGCGCATCGACTACCTCCCCCTCAGCACGAAGAGCGGGGTGCTGTACGCCGACGGCAATCTCTATGCGTACACCGGCGGGAAGCTGCAGAACACCCAATCGGGGTGGCACCCCCTCCTCGTCCTCACCGGTGACGTGTACACCCAGATGCCCGACACGACCATCATGCAGCTCGATTCGCTCGGCTTCGACCTCTCGGTCGCCCGCAAGGATCGGTGGGAAGGGAAGGAGGTCTGGGTGGTGGGGGCCGAGTCGGGCGACAGCACGTCGTCACAGTTCTGGGTCGACACCGACTCGCTCCTCGTCCGTCGCGTCATGGTGCGCGATGCGCGCGGCGCCCGCCCGGCCACCAACGAGACGCGCTACCTCAACTACCGCAATGTCGCCGGCTACCCGGTGGCCTTCAGCATGCGGGCCTATCGCGACGGGCGCCTGTATTTCCGCGGCGAGTCCACCAACGTGAAGGAGGGGGAGCGACTCCCCGTCGAGTTGTTCGAGCCGCAGAACTGGGCCACCTCGCAGCTGCGGCGTTAGGCGGCCGGGGCGGGACGGGGGGCAACGCCCCCTTCCCGGCGCGGCAGCCCGGTGCCGCGCCCGCCGCCGTGCCCGGCCCGGGAAATGACCGCGGGCGCCCTCAGGCGGCGTTGGAGCGGAGTGCCCCGACCAGTTCGCGCAGCTGCACGCTCCCGTGCAGCAGCTGCGTCGAGGCCGAGCTCATCTGCTCGCACGCCGCGCTCTGCTCCTGGGTCGAGGCGCTCACCTGCTGCGCCGCGGCGGCGTACCCCTCGGCCGTGCGCGCGATCGACTCCACGCTTTGTGCCGCCGAGGCGACGATGTGGGCGTTGCGCTCCGCCTTCGACGCCGTCCCGCCGGCGGCCGCGCGCGTCTGCCCCGCAGACGCGGTGATGCTGTCGAGCGCCGCGTCCACGTCGCGCGAGACGCCCTCGATCTCCGCCACCCGCGAGACGCCGGCTTCCATGGCGCGCGTCGTCGACGCCACTCGCGTCGTCACCACGCGCGTCAGGCGGACCACGTCGTCGGCCGCCCCTTGCGCCTGCTCCGCGAGCTTGCGCACCTCGTCGGCCACCACGCCGAAGCCCCGCCCGGCCTCGCCGGCGCGGGCCGCCTCGATCGCGGCATTGAGCGCGAGGAGATCCGTCTGCTCGGCGATGCGCCCCACCGCTCCCACCAGCTTGTTGATGTCCTCGGCCGTCGCGTTGAGCGCGTCCACCTCCGACGCGGCCTCGCGCACCGTTTCCCGCACCGTCGTCAGGATCCCCAGCGAGCGGGCGATCTCGGCCCGCTTGGCCCGCGCCGATTCCTCGATGGCGGCCGCGAGCGCGGTCAGCTCCGCCGCGCTGTGCACCATGTCTTCCCCATTGGTGCGGATGGCGCGCAGCGCATCGTCGATGGCCCGCAGCTGCCGCACCTGGCTCTCCGCTCCCGTCGAGATCTCCGTCATCGACGCCGCCATCTGGTTGGCCGATGCGGAGATCTGCTCGGACACGTTGGCCAGGTCGCGCGCCGAGTGCGCCACGTCGTCGGCCGTGCTCGTCGTGACCGAAACGACACGCGATAGCGAGACGGAGGCGCTGTTCATCGCGTCGGCCAGCTCCCGGAACTCGCCCGGGAGGTCGCCGTCCATCTGGGCCGTGAAGTCGCCGCTGCTGAGCGCGCGCGCCTGCTGGGCCAGCTGCCGGAGCGGGCGCGCGATCCAGTTGACCGTGCTGAAGACGACGATGAGTCCGAGGAATGCGGCCACCCCCATCACGATCAGCACCCACGTCCCGCGACGCTCGGCGTCGCGCCGCAGCTTGGCCGAGGCGGTGTCCACCGCGCTCGCCTTGAGCGTCGCCAGCTGGCGCACGTCATCGAGGAGTGCGTCGACGTGTTCGTCCGCCACCTTCCCCTCGCGCGCCGCCTCGTCGCGCCGGCCCAGGTCGGCCAGGCGATGGGCCCGCGCATATCGCACCTCGATGTCCGAGAGCCGGGCGTCGATCGACGCCACGAGCGCCGCCTCTCGCGCCGACTGGCCCGGAAGGAGGTTCATCGCCCGCTGGGCCGCGTGCGCCTCACGGGCCTGGTGCCTGAACTCCGACTGGGCCAGCGAGTCGCGCGACTCGAGGTAGCGCTGCGCCGCCGCCAGCTCCTGCGTGACCGCTCCGGAAAGCCGCGACGACAGCTGGGCGTCCACCTGCACCGACTCGAGCGTTTCGCCGATCAGCCCCGACATGCGGGAAATGGCCGCGCGCCCCACCACCCCGGCCGCGCAGAAGAGCGCGATCAGGAGCGTGAAGCTCACCAGCAGCCGCTGGCGAATGCTCTGGAACCGCAGGAGTCCGTTGATCATGAGCGGCGAGCCCCCTCGACCACGAGCGCCCCTCCGCGCACGCGCGTCATGACGTAGCCCTTGCCCACCACGTCACCCGACCGGTCGAAGGCGAGTGGGCCGGTGATTCCGGGCACCGGCTTCTCCGTCGTGCGCCCCGCCAGCCAGTCGCGCACGGCGGCGCGCGTCGCCCCTCCTTCGGCGATCGCCTTGGCCACGAGCATCGTCGCATCGTAGGCCAGCGCCGCATTGCCGTCGGGGTCGATGCCGTATTTCTCCCGGAAGGCGGCGGTGAACCGTTGCGCGTCGGCGCGCGGGTCCTGCGCCGAGAATGGCGCGCCCACGTATGCCCCCTCGGCGAGCGCCGTGTCGACCACGACTCCGGTCCACCCGTCGCTACCCATGAAGGCGGGAGCGAAGCGCTGCCGGCGCGACTCCCGCAGGATGGCAAGGCCGCTGATCTCGGTGCCGGCGACGAAGACGACGTCGGGCTTGCGACGGGAGAGCCACGTGATGAACGGCTCGTAATTGCCGTCACGTTCGGAGGGGATGGGATCGCTGGCGATGATCGTCCCGCCGAAGTTGCGCTCGAACGACTGGGCGAGACCGCGGCCGTACGAGTTGTTCTCGTACAGCACCGCCGCCCGCTCGAATCCCCTGGAGCGGGCGAACCGCGCCAGGTCGAGCCCGTTCACCGAGTCGGAGGAGATCACGCGGAAGACCCATGGCGAGATCCCGGTGAGGTCGGGGGTCGACGCCGTCGTGGAGACGGCGGGAAGCCCCTGGTTGTACACCGGGGCCGCAGCGATCATCGTCCCCGAGTTGACGTGTCCCACCACGGCCACGATCTCGGGATTGGCCACGAACTCGGCGGCGATGCTGACCGCCCTCGTCCCCTCGCCCTTGTCGTTGCGCTCGATGACGCGGAGCGGTCGTCCACGCACGCCGCCATCGCGATTGACCTGCTCGACCGCGAGCTCGATCCCGCGCTTGTTCATCTCGCCGTACCCGGCGTCCCAGTTGCCGGCGGCTGCAATGAGGACTCCTGTCTCGGAGGAGGAGCAGGCGGCGAGCGCCAGGAGGACGACGGCGCCCGCCGCGTGGCGGAGACGGGACGAGGTGCTGGGCATGTGAGAGGGGTGGGTCACCTCAACTAGACGCCGGACGGCCGAGGCTGGCAACGCGCCACGTCCGTCCCCCCCCACTCCCCACTCCGCGCTCCCTCACCCTCGCCCATCAGGGGGGGCCCCACCCCCTCGGGCCCCTGCGTGGTGGTTCCGCTTCTCAGGCCGCGGGGGCCGGCTCCTGCTGGGTCAGGCAGTGCAGCGTCCCCAGCCCCCACACCAGGTCCACCGAGTGGATCCCGACCACCGCGCGATCCGGGAAGCACTCGGCCAGGGTGTTCAGCGCCACGCGGTCGTTCGGGTCGTTGAAGGTCGGGACGAGGACCACCCCGTTCGCGACGTAGAAGTTCGCGTAGCTGGCGGGGAGGCGCTGTCCGTCCATGATCACCGGGCGGGGGAAGGGGAGGGTAATGACCCGCAGCCCGCCCTGGGCCGCCAGCGACAGGCGGCGCAGGTTGTCCGCCGAGCGCAGGTGGTTCTCGTCGGCGGGGTCGGTCTCGTAGGCGAGGACGACCGTGTCGGCTTCGATGAACCGGGCGATGTCGTCGATGTGGCCATGGGTGTCGTCGCCGACGCACCCTTCTCCCAGCCAGATCGTCTCGCGCACGCCCAGCATATCGCGGAAGACCGTTTCGTATCCCTCCCGGGTCAGCCCCGGATTCCGCTCCTGGATCGGGGAGAGGAGGCACTCCTCGGTCACCAGGAAGAGCCCCGTCCCGTTGGTCTCGATCGCCCCGCCCTCCAGCACCACGCGTCCGGCACCGTCGGGGCGCTGCGGCTCGATGCGGGGGAGCCCCGTGATCGCCTCCACCGCCCGCCCCACCTGTGCGTCGTGCGCGTAGTTGTCGTACTTGGCCCACGCATTGAACGCCCAGTCGGCCAGGACCACGCGTCCGGCCTCGTCGTGCACGCCGGTGGGCGCAGAGTCGCGGAGCCAGACCCGATCGTTAGGCACGATGTGGAGCCGGTATCCCGCCGGGTCGCAGCCGTGGGCCGCGAGCTTGGCGCGCGCATCATCGCGCACGTCCTCGTCGTGGCACAGGATCTCCACCCGCTCGTACGGGTGCAGGGCGCGCACGATCTCGGCGTACACCCACGGGATCGGCCCCAGCTTCCCCGGCCAGTCCGGTTCGTGGTGCGGCCACGCGATCCATGTCGCCGCATGAGGCTCCCACTCGGCGGGCATGCGATAGGAGACGGGAGACGAAAGAGGGGATGCGGGCGTCGTCATGGCGTTGGGGCGGAAGTTGGCGCGTGGGTGCAACGAGCGAGGTCAGGGAGAGACTGCCGTGGAGCGCGGCCGGCGAGCGTATTCGCGTCGCCGCCGGCGGCGCGCTCGAGGCGCCCGCCCTGCGTCCCTCCCCCTCACTCCCCCAGGTACCGGGCGAGGATCCCCCCGTACGCATCCACGCGCCGGTCTCGCAGGAACGGCCAGTTGCGCCTGGTCTCCTCGATGAGCGCCGGGTCGCACGTCGCGACGAGGACAGCGGGATCGGTCCCCGCTTCCGCGAGCACGCGCCCGAACGGGTCGTAGACCACCGACTGCCCGAAGAACTCGATGCCATCCGTCCCCGGGTGCGCCTCGAAGCCGACGCGGTTGGGGGCAGCGACGAAGACGCCGTTGGCGATGGCGTGCGACCGCTGGATGGTGCGCCAGGCGTCGACCTGCGCCCCGCCGAAGGTCGCCTTTTCCGCCGGGTGCCAGCCGATCGCGGTCGGGTAGAACAGGACGTCGGCGCCTAACAACGACGTGATGCGCGCGCCCTCCGGGTACCACTGGTCCCAGCAGATCAGGACGCCGATGGTCCCGTAGCGCGTCTTCCACACGCGGAACCCGCCGGCGTCGCGCGAGCGCGCCGGGATGCGCGGTGCGGTGTCGGCGGCGTCGCCGGGGGTGAAGTAGTACTTCTCCTCGAACAGCGGGTCGTGCGGGATGTGCATCTTGCGATACACCCCGAGCAACGTCCCGTCGGCGTCGATGACGGCCGCCGAGTTGCGGTACAGCCCCGCCGCCTGCCGCTCGTAGATCGGGACGACGAGGACGACCTCGAGCTCGCGCGCCAGCGCCCTCATGCGCTCGGTGGTGGGGCCGGGAATCGGCTCCGCCAGGTCGAACCAGTCGATGTCGAGCGACTTGCAGAAGTACGGGGCGTTGAACAGCTCCTGCAGGCAGATGACCTGGGCGCCGCGCGCATGGGCGCTGCGGACGCCGGCAATGGCGCGAGCGACATTCTCCTCGACGTCGCGCGAGCCGGCAGTCTCCTGCACGAGACCGACGGTGAACGGGGCGTTTGGCATGCGAGGAAACTATCGGCCTCGCCCCCAAACCCCAACGTCCCCCGCGGTCACTCCACCAGCGCGATCACCACATCGTTCACGTTGGTCCCCGTCATCCCCGTGCGCAGCAGGGCCCCGGCGGCGTCGAGCGCCGGGTAGGCATCGTGCTGCTCGAGGGCGCGCAGCGGAGCGTGCCCGGCCAGGGCGATGCGCGTCCACGTCGTGCCGTCCACGACGGCTCCGGCCGCATCGGTGGGGCCATCTCGCCCGTCGGTCCCCGCCGAGAGTATGGTGATCCCGCGCCCCTCCGCGCCACGCTCGTGCAGCGCCTGCGCCGCGGCCAGCGCCAACTCCTGGGCCCGCCCTCCGGTGCCGGTCGGCCCCTCGCCGAGGGGGACGGTCGTCTCCCCGCCCCACACCAGCGCAAGGCGGCACGGGATGTTTAGGGGGCGGTGCGACGGCATGGGCGCCGCACTCCGCGCCGCCATCGCCGCCATGGCGATGGCCGCGCCCATGCTGCGCGCGCGCCCGGTGATCGGCGTGGGGGCCACGCGGACGTCGACCCCCAACCGCATCCCTTCCTGCGCCACTCCTTCGAGGGCGCGGCGATTCCCGAGGATCACGCGAGCCTCGACTCCCGCCAGCGCGGGACTGCCGGGCTTCGGCGTCTCCTCCACCTCGCCCGACAGCGTGCGGTCGAGAAACGTCTGCACTTCCTGCGGCAGGTAGGCCCCGAGGCGCTGCTGCTGCGCCAGTTCGATCAGGTCGGCGGCCCGCCAGCGGTCGGCACTGCATGGCCCCGAGGCGATTGCCGACGGCTCGTCGCCGATCACGTCGGAGGCGATCAGGACCTGGACCTTCGCCCCCGCGAGGGCGCTCGCCAGCCGCCCGCCCCCCCATCGCAGCACCCGCTTGCGGAACGCGTTCATCACGTCGATCGGGGCCCCCGCGCGGTGCAGCCCTCGGAAGAGCCCGAGCATCGCCTCGGTCGAGATCCCCTCGACCGGTGCCGCCATCAGGCTCGAGGCACCGCCCGACAGGAGGACGAGGACGTCGTCGCCGGGGCGCACCAGCCGGGCGGCGGCCCCGAGCGCCTCGGCCGCCGCCCGTGAACGCTCGCCGGGGAGCGGATGGTCGCCGGCCATCGCGACCAGCGGGGTCACCTCGCCCTCGGCGCCGCGGGGGAGGTCGGCGGCGATGACCACCCCGCCGGCCGGGATCCGGCGCGCCACGGCGAGCGCATCGAGCGCGGCCCGGGCCATCGGGAGCGCCGCCTTGCCGGCGGCGAGGATCCAGGGGCGGGCGCCTAACGCGCGTCCCTCCAGCGTCGCGCGCGTGGCGGCGTACGGGTCGGCGGCGCGCACGGCGGCGTCGAACAGCGACTCGGCGAGGTGGCGGGCGGCGGTCATGGCCCAAACCTACATCGCCGAAACGCAGACCGCCCCGGCACGGGCGCCGGGGCGGTGCGTCGGGGCGAGCGGAGCCCGGGGGAGGGGAGCCGGGGAGGCTCGCTCAGCGCCTCCCCGCTTCGGGCGACAGCTTGTCGATGGCGGCCGCGAGCTCGGTATAGGCCTCGGCCGACATCTGGCGGAACGGCTGCGCCTTGTACGCGATGCGGCCGTCGGGGGCGATCACGTACAGCGAGCGATTGTCGGTCTTGTTCGCGGGGAGGTAGGCCCCGTACAGCGTTCCCACCGCACCGTCGGCATCGCTGGCGAAGATGAAGGGGAAGTTCGCGTCCTTCATCCACGACTGGAGCGTGGTGTCGGGATCGACGCTGATCCCGATGAGGGTGACGTGCTTCCCCCCATTGAAGGTCGTGGCGTACTGATCACGGTACGCCTCCATCTGGACCGTTCAACCCTTTGTCCGCGCCTTGAAGAAGAAGGCGAGGACGACGGTGTTGCCCCGGTACTTCGAGAGCGTGATCGCGTCGCGCATGGGGCCGTCCTTCGTGACGCCGCGGAGGGTGAAGTCGGGGGCGACGTCCCCCACCTTCGGCCCCGTCTCCGCCTGCTGCGCGCCGGCGACCGACGGTCCCCCCAAGGCGAGCGCGATGGCGGCCGCCATCGTCACGCCCCCGATCGAAGTGGATCGCATGTTGGTGTCCTGGCAGGTGAGTCTGGAAGTTGGCGGGCGGTGCAGGTGGCGCGCAACGGAGCGTCTCGGCCGGTGACGTCGCCCGCCCGCGTCCGTCCCCGCGTCCGTCCCCGCGTCCGTCCCCGCGTCTGTCCCCGCGTCCTTCCCCGCGTCATTCCCCGCATCGTGACCCCGAGTGGACACCCGACTGTCCGCAGGGGAGACACCCCTCACGCTAAGTCGTTGTGATTCCACGGGTCCGCGTGGGGCACGGGGCGTGCCATTCATGGGTGCACCCACATCGTGTCATTCCGGAGGATCCCATGAAGATCGCTCGTGTGATGTTCTCGTTGGCGGCGCTCGCCGCGCTCGCGGCCTGCTCGAAGGGCGAGGCGCCCCGCATGGATGAGGCGCTCAAGAACGACCTGTCGCTCGCCGCGCAGATGCAGCCGTACCAGCCGCAGATGTACGTCTCGCCCGAGGAGCAGGGCTATGCGTACGGATATGGCCAGCCGCGCTATCCGCAGCAGGGATACTACGGCCAGCCGTACTACCAGCCGCGGCCGCAGCAGGTGGTGTACCGCCAGGCGCCGGCGCCGCGCGTCGTGCGCCGGGCCCCCGCCAGCGAATCCGTGTACGGCGGTTCGAGCGGCGGGGGGTACGGAGGCGAGGCGGGCGTGGTCAAGAACACCAAGCGCGACGCCATCATCGGCGCCGCGGCCGGGGCGGCGATCGGCGTGGCCAGCACGCGCAATACGCTGAAGGGGGCCATCATCGGCGCCGCGGCCGGCGGGTTGCTCGGGGCGGTGGTGGGGGAGAAGATCGACGTGCGCCGCCCGCGTTAGGCGCTCACCGCCAGCCGCACCGCGCCGGGGTGGCAGCGCACGGTGACGGTCGTTCCCGACGCCTGGTGCAGCTCCCCGTCGGCGTCGAAGATCGGCGGGGCCTCGAAGGCCAGCGTCACCGCATGCACGGCGTGCCGGCTCACCTCCGGCGCGCCGACATGCGTTCCGCGCGTGGCGCCGGCAAAGACCGCGAGGCGCCGCCATGGCGACCCATCGCGCACCCTGATGAGGTCGAGGGCGCCGTCGTCCACGCGTGCCCCCGGTGCGATCAGGAAGCCGCCGCCAAAGCGCGGGCCGTTGGAGACGATCACCGCCAGGTGACGGATGGCCCCCGGCGCGGATGACGCGCTCGTCTCCCCGTCGCGCGACGCGTCGAGGTACGAAATGGCGGTGGCGAAGCCGCGGTAGCCGAACAGCTTCCGCGTCGCGGTCAGGAGGTACACGGTGTGCCCGCGCAGCCATCGCACCCCCTCCGTCGCGCGCAGGACCTCGGCGTCGAAGCCGAAGCCGGCGCAGTTCACGAAGTGGACGCCGTCCACCTCGCCCACATCGATGGCGCGCTCACCCGTCCCCGTGGCGATGGCGAGCGTTGCCTCGACGTCGTGGGCCGGCACCCCGGTGGCGTAGGCCAGGTCGTTTCCCGTTCCCGCCGCCAGGAGCGCCAACCGTGGACGCCGCCCGCTGGCCAGGATGCCGCGCACCACGTTCCCCCAGGTGCCATCTCCCCCGACGGCGAGGATCGTGTCGGCTCCCGCGCTGGCGGCGCGCTCGGCGAGCGCGAGCTCGTGCCGGGGGTGCTCCGTCAGGTGCAGCTGGTGCGGAATGCCGCGCTCCGCCAGGAGCGCGCGCAACCGGGGGAGCAGGCGCTTGGCCCGCCCCCTCCCGGCGACGGGGTTGGCGAGGATCGTGAGTGGGGTAGGGGGGGACATGGCCGGCGGAAAGAAACGGCGGCGCCATCCCGGAGGGAATGGCGCCGCCGCTCGGCTCGGGCGGGCGACGCGCGTGGACGCGCCGCCGCCTCCCCGGTCGGGAGGCTCGCTCGGGGGCGCGGGAGCTAGCGCCTCCCGCGGCGCCTCACCGCCCGCCCACCAGATGCCGCAGCACGTATGGGAGGATCCCGCCGTTGCGGTAATACTGCAGTTCCTCCGGAGTGTCGATCCGCGAACGCGCCGCGAAGCGTGTTTCCTTCCCGTCCGCGGTGCGAGCCACCACGGTCAGGGTGGCGCGCGGCGTCATCCCCTCGGCCAGCCCCTCGATGGCGTACGTCTCGAAGCCGGTGAGCCCCAGCGACTGGCGCGTGCCGCCGTCGGTGAACTCGAGCGGGAGCACTCCCATCCCCACCAGGTTGGAGCGGTGGATGCGCTCGAACGACTCGGCGATGACCGCGCGCACCCCCAGCAGCGCCGTCCCCTTGGCGGCCCAGTCGCGCGACGACCCCGTGCCGTACTCCTTGCCGGCAATGATGATCAGCGGGGTCCCGGCGGCCTTGTACCCCTCGCTCGCCTCGAAGAACGAGGTGGGCTCGGCCCCCGGCGCGGTGCGCGTCCACCACCCTTCCAGGCCGGGCGTCAGGTCGTTCTTGAGGCGGATGTTGGCAAAGGTACCGCGCATCATGACCTCGTGGTTCCCGCGCCGGGCGCCGTAGGAGTTGAAGTCCTTCTTCGCCACGCCTAACGACAGGAGCCACTGCCCGGCCGGGCTCTTCTCCGCGATCGACCCGGCGGGGGAGATGTGGTCGGTCGTGATCGAGTCGCCGAACATCCCCAGCACGCGCGCCCCCGCGATGGGCTGCACCCCCGGGGGCGTCATCGTCATCCCGGCGAAGTACGGCGGATGCTTCACGTAGGTCGACCGGTCGTCCCACGCGTAGCGGTCGCCCGTCGGGATGCGGATCGCCTGCCATTGCGCGTCGCCGGCGAAGACGTCGCCGTACTCCTTCTCGAACTGCTCGCGCTTGACCGACGACAGCACCACGTCCTCGACCTCCTTCGGGCTCGGCCAGATGTCGCGCAGGAAGACCGGGCCCGCCGTGCCGACGCCGATCGGCTCGCGGTCGAAGTCGATGTCCATGCGCCCGGCGAGCGCGTAGGCAACCACCAGCGGGGGCGAGGCGAGGTAGTTGAAGCGCGTCTGCGGATTCACGCGCCCCTCGAAGTTGCGGTTCCCGGACAGGACCGCCGCCACCGTCAGCTTCCCCTCGTCGATCGCGCGCGAAATCGGGTCGGGGAGCGGACCGGAGTTTCCGATGCACGTCGTGCATCCGTAGCCGACGATCTGGAAGCCCAGCGCGTCGAGCGCCGGCTGCACCCCCGCCTTCTCGAAGTACTCGCGCACCACCTTCGAGCCCGGCGCGAGCGACGTCTTGACCCACGGCTTCGCCTTGAGCCCCTTGGCCGTCGCCTTCTGCGCCAGCAACCCGGCCGCCAGCATCACGCTCGGGTTGGAGGTGTTGGTGCACGACGTGATGGCGGCAATCACGACCGACCCGTCGCGAACCGAGAAGCGCTCGCCGCGCCACTCGCACGGGATGCCGTTCCCCGCCACGGTCACCGCCCCTCCCTCCGCCACCATCGCCGCCTCGGCCGAGCCGGGGGCCGGCTTTGCCGCCCCCGGAATCGCGCTGGCCATGCGCGCCTTCTCCGCCGCCAGCGACTCCGCGTAGCTCGCCTTGACCGCGCTCAGCGGAATGCGGTCCTGCGGGCGCTTGGGCCCCGCCAGCGACGGGACCACCGTCGCCAGGTCCAGCTCGAGCGTGTCCGTGTACACGGGGTCGGGCATCCCGTCCTCGCGGAAGAGCCCCTGGGCCTTCGTGTACGCCTCGACCAGTTGCACCTGTTCCTCGCTCCGCCCCGACAGGCGCAGGTACTTGAGCGTCTCGGCGTCGACCGGGAAGAAGCCCATCGTCGCCCCGTACTCCGGCGCCATGTTCGCGATCGTCGCCCGGTCGGCGAGCGCCAGCGACGAGAGCCCGTCGCCATAGTACTCCACGAACTTCCCCACCACCTTCTTCTTGCGCAGCATCTCGGTGCAGGTCAGCACCAGGTCGGTCGCCGTTGCCCCTGGCGGGAGCTTCCCGGTGAGCTTGAAGCCGATCACCTCGGGAATCAGCATCGACACCGGCTGCCCCAGCATCGCCGCCTCCGCCTCGATCCCGCCGACGCCCCATCCCAGCACGCCGAGGCCGTTGATCATCGTGGTGTGCGAGTCGGTTCCGACCAGCGAGTCGCAGTAGGCGAGCGTCTCGCCCCCGCTCGCCGAGGCGAAGACGACCTGCCCCAGGTACTCCAGGTTCACCTGGTGGCAGATCCCCGTTCCCGGGGGCACGACGCGGAAGTTGCGGAACGCCTCCTGCCCCCAGCGCAGGAACTGGTAGCGCTCGCCGTTGCGCTCGTACTCCAGGTTCACGTTCAGGAGGAACGCCGCCTCGGTCCCGTACTCGTCCACCTGCACCGAGTGGTCGATCACCAGGTCCACGGGCTGCAACGGGTTGATCTTCGTCGGGTCGCCGCCGAGCGTCGCGATCGCGTCACGCATCGCCGCCAGGTCCACCACGCAGGGGACCCCGGTGAAGTCCTGCAGGAGTACCCGCGCGGTGCGGAAGGCGATCTCCTTGTCCACCGGCTGCTTCACGTTCCAGTTGGCGAGCGCTTCGACGTCGCCCCGCTTCACGAACGCCCCGTCCTCGCCCCGTAGCAGGTTCTCGAGGAGGACCTTCAGGGAGAACGGGAGGCGGTCGACGTTCCCCTTCGACAGCGCGCGCAGCGCGTCGAGGCGGAAGATCGTGTACGACCGGGAGCCCACCGTGAGGGTGGACTTGCTGCCGAAGGAGTTCGGATGTGTCATGGGCTCATCACGCAGATGAGGGCGCCGCAAGTGGCGGCGCAGTGGGTCGCTGAGCCACTGGCGGGGCACTCGGCACGCCGCCAGGCTGCGTGTAATCTACTCCAGGTCCCGGCCTTCTGGAGCGCGCCGCGCTCCACGCCCGTCCCCCGTCCCCCGATTCCCGCCCGGCATCGTGTCCCGAGCCTTCGTTGATGACGACCGCGACGACTCCGGTCCGAAGCGCGACTTCCACCTCCCCCCGGCCGACGCGCCGGACTACGACGCCGCCTGTGCGCGTGCGATCCTCGAGGCCGCGCGCGAGGGAATCACCGCCGCCGCCGAACAGGCCACCGGCTACTACTGGGGCGAGTCGCGCTTGCGCCCGCACGTCGCGGCGATCCTCGCCGAGGCGGTGGCCGCCGGCGACGAACGGCTCGAGCAGCTCGCGCGCCGTTTCCTGCGCTGAGCGGTCGTGCCCCGCGGGTCGTGCCCTGCCGGGCGTCCCCCTGGGGCGCGCCGGCGCCCCGCGACGCGCGCCGGCCCCCAGCCGTGCCTAACGATGACGCTCGAACGGCAGGTTGCGGACCTCGCCATCCGCCTCATGGAAGTGGAATCCACCAGCGGCAACGAGGGGGGCGTCGTCGCCGTCGCCGAGGGCCTCCTCGCCGGGCGAGGGTGGCACTGCGACCGCATCCCCGTCGCCGAGGGGCGCGACGCCCTGCTCGCCACCTCCGCCGCCGATCCCGTCCTCACGCTCTCGACCCACCTCGACACCGTCCCGCCCTGGATCCCGCCGCGCCTGGACGGCGATACGCTCCACGGGCGGGGCGCCTGCGACGCCAAGGGCATCGCGGCCTCGATGATCCTCGCCGCCGAGCGCCTGCGCGCACGGGGGCTGTCGGTCGCGCTCCTCCTCGTCATCGGTGAGGAAACGACGCACGATGGCGCGCACGCCGCCAATGCGCGCCCGACCACGTCGCGCATCCTCATCAATGGCGAGCCCACCGAGAGCACCCTCGCCGTGGGGACCAAGGGGGCGATGCGCGTCACCGTCCGGACCCACGGGCGCGCGGCGCACTCGGCCTATCCCGAGATGGGGCACTCCGCCACGCGCGAGCTGGTGCAGCTCCTGGCCACGCTCGACGAGGTCCGGTGGCCCGAGGATCCGCTGCTGGGACCAACCACGGTGAACATCGGGAAGCTCGAGGGAGGGGTGGCCGACAACGTCATCGCCCCGCGCGCCGAGGCGCGCCTGATGCTTCGGCTCGTGACGCCCGCGCAGGAGATCTGGCCCCTCCTGCGAGCGTGGGCGGGCGACCGGGCGACTCTCGAGGAAGGGGTGATGGTCCCTCCCGTGCGGCTGGCGACCGTGGAGGGATTCCGGACGAGCGTCGTCGCGTTCGCCACCGACATCCCGGCCCTTACCCAGTGGGGGACTCCCTACCTGTTCGGGCCGGGCTCGGTGCACGTCGCGCACACGGCCGACGAGCACGTCTCGGTGCGCGAACTGGCCGACGCGGTCGCGGCGTACGAGCGCCTTGCCCTCGCCGCGCTGGCGAGGGAAGGGCTCGGTCCTGCCTGAGCGAGCGCTAGTGCAGCCAGACCCAGAGGCCGTAGACGCCGACCGCCAGCCCCCCGATCGCGATGGCGGTCCCGGCGTCGCCACCGATGATCAGCCCGCCCAGGAAGGCGGCGCCTCCAACGATCGCCAACGCCTGGCCACTGCCCGACCGCGCCGCCGCGAGCGCCGCCGGGCGCGGGGCATCGGCCGTCACCTGCAAGCGGACGCCGGCGACGCTGGCGTCACGGCGCGGGGCGCCGGTGGCCTGGGCCGCCGCCGGCGTCGCCGGGCCCTGCGCGGCGGCGGTGAACGGGACGGCGGCCGCGAGGGCCGCGACGATGGCGAGTCGAGTGACGAGCGTGCGGACGGTCATGGCAGTGTCGGGCTGGGGTGATGCGCCGTGGGGCCGGCGCTGGACGGGCGTAAGCTAGGGTGGTGACACCATAAGCGTCCAACGCCGGCGAGCCTCCGGTCCTGCCGGAATCTTTGTGCCGGCGCTGGCGCGAGGCGTGATCCGTGTCACGCCCGTAAAGGGGGGCGGCGAACGGTGTCGCCTCGCCGCCGCGCACCCGAGGACGCCATCGCAATCGCACGCCCGGTTGGGCGAGCCGCGCGCGTGAGGGGCGCCGCGCGTGGGCGGGCTTCCTGCCGGGAGCGGGGCCCGGACGCTGGCGGGGGCGTTTCACCGCGCACTATACTATGCCGCTTCCGACCTCCAGACGCCTGACGAGACGCCTAATGCCGACACCGCCGAAGAAGCTCCGCAAGCAGTACAGCAACAACGACCACCTCAACGTGATCCTGCGCTTCGAGGATGGGCACGAGATCCACGTCCCGAAGGGGTCGACGAAATCGTTCGACTGCTACGAGGGCGAGCGCATCAAGGTCCTGGCCAAGGACGACCCGACCTCGGCGGAGCGAGAGAAGCTCGACACGCTGCGCGCCGAGCAGTTCCCGGACGCGGTGGCGTGATTCGCCGCGCGGCCGGCGCAGCCCTCGCGTCGTTGCTGCTGGCGGCTGGCCGCGCCGACGCGCAGGCGCCGGCCGCCGGCACGCCGCTCCCCGACACGGCGGCGCTGCGGCGTGCCCTGGATGCCCTGGCCGACGCGCACCACGGCGTCGTCGGCTATGCGGTCCGCGACATCGACGCCGGCGCCACGATCTCGCGCCGCGGCGACGAGACCTTCCCCACGGCATCGCTCATCAAGGTCCCGATCCTCGTCACCGTGTACGACCTGGTGGCCAGGGGGATGCTGTCGCTCGACGATCGCCTGACCGTCCTCGGGATCGACAAGGTCCCGGGCTCCGGCACGCTGCAGTTCATGCACGACGGGATCGAGGTCACCGTGCGCGACGCCGCATGGCTCATGACCACGATCAGCGACAACACCGCCACCAACATCCTCCTCGACCGCATCATCATCCGCCGGGTGTGGGACAAGATGGAGGCGCTCGGGCTCGAGCACACCAAGGTCCACTCCAAGACCTTCCTGCGCAGCTCGAGCGTGGCGATGGATTCGTCCGTCAAGTACGGGCTCGGCGTCACCACCCCCAACGAGATGGCGCGCCTCTTCGAGCTGCTGGCGCGCGGCGAGGCGGTCTCGCCGTCCGCCGACTCGGCCATGCTCGATGTCCTCGCGCACAACGAGGACAACGTGCTCCTGCAGCGATACGCCGATGGCGTCCGCGCGGCGCACAAGACGGGGGCCACCGACGCGGTGCGCACCGAGTGCTCGCTGTTCTACCTCACGCGGCGCGTCGTCGCCTGCGTCCTCACCCGGGAGAACGCCGACCAGCGCTGGGTGCTCGACGCGGAGCCGCAGCTCACCATGGCGCGGATGGGCGAGGCGATCGTGCGCGCGTGGGGGACGCCCCCGAGGCGGCCATGATCCGGCTCGCTCCCGACGTCGGCGAGGCGCTCCTCCAGCGGCGCGCGGTGGTCGCCCTGGAAAGCTCCGTCCTCGCCCAGGGACTCCCCATCCCCGCCAATCGCGAGGCCGCCGAGCGCATGACCGCGGCCGTCGCGCGCGCGGGCGCCGTCGCCGCCGTCACCGCCGTCGTCGATGGCGTGCCGACCATCGGCCTCATCCCCGCCGAAGTGGAGCGCTTCCTGGCGCGCGAGGGGATTAGGAAGGTTTCATCCCGGGACCTCGCCCCCGCGATGGCGCAGGGCGCCTGCGGCGCGACCACCGTCGCCGCCACCCTCGCCCTAATCGCCGGCAGCGACGTCCGGGTCTTCGCCACGGGCGGCATCGGCGGCGTGCACCGGGCGCCGCCGTACGACGAGTCGGCCGACCTGGTGGCGTTGGCCCGCACGCCGCGCGTGGTCGTCTGCGCCGGCGCCAAGTCGATCCTCGACCTTCCGGCGACACTCGAGCGGCTGGAGACGCTCGGCGTGCCGGTCGTCGGCTACCGGTGCCGCGAATTCCCGGCCTTCTTCTCCACCTCGAGCGCCCTCCCGGTCTCGACGGTTGCCGAGACGCCGGACGAGGTGGCCGCGATCGAGCGCGCCCATCGTGCGCTCGGACGTCGCGAGGCGCTCCTGGTGGTGCAGCCGTGCCCGGCCGCCGACGCCATTCCCCGCGACGAGGTCGAGCGTGCGCTCGGCGCTGCCTTACGAGAGGGCGAGGCGCAGGGAGTGCGGGGCGGTGCCGTCACGCCCTTCCTGCTGGCCGCCGTCGAGCGGGCCACCGGCGGGCGCTCCCTCCGCGCCAACCTCGCCCTCCTCGAGGCCAACGCGGCGCTGGCCGGTCGCATCGCCGTGGCCCTTGCCGGGGACGCCCCGGCGGCCGTGCCGTCCGGTGCCCCCCATGCGTCATGAGCAGGAGCCGCCTCGGCAGCGCACCTGACGATGCGCTATGTTTCAGGGGCGCGTCAGGCGCCGTCAGTTCACCACGCCGTACGTTCTGCGAACGAGAGTATTGAACCCCACGCGTTCGGAATGGTACAATAGGCCAGCACGCTCGAAGCGGAGGAAGTTCGAGAGATGCCGACTCCATTCCTGAGTTCCGAGGAGTACGATGAGCGCGCCCACCAGCTCTACAACGATGGGCAGTACGACCAGGCGCTCGATGTGCTGCGCGAGGGGCTCGCGCTCTATCCGCACGCGGTAGAGCTCCACGTCGGCGTCGGCTACGCGCGCCTGGCCCGTGAGGAGTACGCGTGGGCGCGGCGCAGCTTCGAGGAGGCACTCGTCCTCGACCCCGAGCACGAGGATGCGCTCGCCGGGCTCGGCGAGGTGCTGCTCAAGCTGGGCCTCGTGGACGCCGCCCGGAAGGCCTTCCACACCACCCTCGCGTTAGGCTACGAGGACGACCTGGAGCTCATGCTCCAGATCGGCCGCGCCCTCTTCCGCGAGGGGTTCGTCGACGACGCCAGGGAGTACTTCGAGGTCGCGGTCCGCCAGGCCCCCGACTCGGCCGAGAGCGTGGCGCTGGTGGGATACTGCCAGCACCGCCTCGGTGACGACGACGGCGCCATCGCCACGCTGCGGCGTGCCCTGCAGCTCGATTCCGGGCACGTCGAGGCCCGCATCTACCTGGGCAACATCCTGTACGACCGCGGCGAGTACGAGGCGGCCCTCTATCACCTCGATCGCTCCAAGCCCGAGGATCACTGGGACGAGCTCGGCATCTGGCGGCTGATGGAGCTCAAGCGCACCGTCCACCGCCTCCCCGACGACGACCCGGAGCTCCGCAAGTGGGAGGAGCGGCTGGTCGAACTGGCGGGCGAGCCCGACGACATCGACGAGATGCTCGCCGAGATCGAGCAGCGCGCGATGGAGCAGGAGCACCACGAGGTCAAGCACCAGCTCGAGCTCTTCGGCAGCATGCTCACCGGGCTCGTGGATCAGAAGACCGAGCAGCGCACGCACCGCGTGATGACGCGCGACGGGCGGGCCTTCCACGGCAGCTGGGAGGACATCGTCCGCCAGATGCGCGATGGGAGCGCCGCGTTCACCGGCCGGTCGGTGCAGGACTTCATGCTCAACGAGGCGCGGCGCGGCTTCTCGCTCACGGGGATCGTGATTCCCACCGGCGATGCCGAGAGCTTCATTCGCGGCAGCGCCGACGCCGGGCTCCTGCGGATCATTCCGTAAGTCCACCGCCACCCCTCGCGACGATGCCAACGGATGGCCAACGCGCCGCGCGGGCCGCGTTCGACGCGGCCCGCGCGCCGTTTGATCGCCTGACACGGGCGACCGACCCACGCGAGCTCGCCACCGCCCTCGTTGCGGTGTGGACCGAGACCGAGCGTGCCCTGCGCGCCCTCGCCGGCACCACCGCCCTCGGCGGTGTCGCCGTGGTGCGCGAGCTCCGCCAGCGCAACCTGCTGGCCCTCGACGACGCCCATGCCTTCGTCGACCTGCACGCCGCCGCCGAGCGCGCGCTCGGCGACGGGTACGCCCCCACCAGCGCCGACGTCGACGCCGCGCGGGCCGCGTTCGATCGCATGGCGCAGGTGCTGTCGCGTGACATGGGGAGCGGCGCGTCCGGCGACGTGCGCTTCACCGGCCCGGTGGCCACCTCGCCCGCCGCGCCATCCGAGTCGCTTCCGCCCCCGCCCCCGCCCCCGCTCCCGGCCTCCGCCAGGAGCAATACGTTCGCCATCGCGGTCGTCGCCCTCGTCGCCCTCGCGGTGGTGGGCGCCGGGGCGTACTACGCGCTCGCCTTCTCGCGCGAGTCGTCGGCGCTGCGCGACGGGCGCGCGGCCTATGCCGCCGGAGACCGCCTCACGGCGCGCAACGCTTTTGCCGCGGCCACGCGCGACGCCCCCGGGCTGGCGGAGCCGCACCTCTTCCTGGGGCGCATGGCCCGCGAGGACGGCGACGTCCGCACGGCCAGCGCCGAGCTGCGACGCGCCGTCGAGCTCGAGCCGGAGAACTACCTCACCCACCGCGAGCTCGCCGCCTTCCTCCTCGCCACCGGCCAGCCCGAGCTCGCCCGCTCGTTCTACCAGCGCGCCATCGAGCTGAACCCGTCCGACAAGGTCTCCCTGGGCTACATGGCGTGCACCCTGCTGCGGCTGGGGCGCGGCGACCTGGCCGTGCGCTTCTTCGAGCGCGCCGGCCCCGGCGCCTGGCAGGCCTGCCAGGCCGCCCCACCGCCAGGCGCAATGACTCCGCCAGCGGCACCGCGCTGACGACGGGCCCTGCCCGTCGCCGCCGCGCCTCGCCCCTCCACGCCCTTCCCCGCATGATCCGCTCGCTCGACCCCGGACGGGTGCATCGCGCCGTCCTCGCCAACGGCCTCACCGTCCTCATCCACGAGGACCACTCGGCTCCGGTGGCGGCCGTGGTGACCTACGTGAAGGCCGGCTACTTCGACGAGACGGACGACGTCGTCGGCATCGCCCACGTCCTCGAGCACATGTACTTCAAGGGGACGCCGACGCGGGGCGTGGGCGAGATCGCCCGGCAGACCAAGGCGAGTGGTGGCTACCTCAACGCCGCCACCATCTACGACCACACCTCGTACTACGCCGTCCTCCCCATCGAGGGCTTCGACGCCGGGCTCGCCATCCAGGCCGATGCGTACGCCCACTCGCTCGTCGACGCCGACGAGCTCCGCCGCGAGCTGGAGGTCATCATCGAGGAGGCCAGGCGCAAGGAGGACAATCCCGGGGCGGTGACGACCGAGACGCTGTACGAGCTCCTCCACGACCGCCATCGCATCCGGCGCTGGCGCATCGGGCGCGAGGCGCCGCTGCGCGCCCTGCGACGCGACCAGCTCCTCGCGTTCTACCACCACTTCTATCGCCCGTCCAACACGATCCTCGTGGTGTCGGGCGACGTGCACCCCGACTCGCTCCTTCCGCGCATCACCGAGTTGTACGGCGCGCTCCCTGACGGCGCGGTCGCGCGGAGCCGCGGTGCCGACGAGATCGCCCCGCCCGGGCGCCGCTTCCGCGAGCTGTCCGGCGATGTCGCCGAGAGCCAGTGTGCCCTCGGGTGGCGCACCCCCGGGACGCGTCACGACGACACCCCGCTCCTCGACCTCGCCGCGGCCGTCCTGGCGAGCGGGCGTGCGTCGCGCCTGTACCGCGCGGTACGGGAGCGTCGCCTGGCCTCCAGCGTCGCGGCGTACAACTACACGCCCACCGAGCTGGGCGTCTTCGTGCTGCACGCGGCCGGTCCCGCCGAGCGCGCGGCGGAGGCGGCGCGCGCGATGTGGGGCGAGCTGCGGGCCCTGCGCGACGACGGCGTGCGGCCGACCGACCTGCTCCGCGCCCAGCGGCTGTTCGAGTCGCGCTGGCTCCGGCGCCTCGAGACCATGGAAGGGCAGGCCAACCATCTCGCCGAGTGGGAGGCGTTAGGCAATTGGGCGTGGGGCGACGCCTACGCGGCGCGCATGCTGGAGGCCACGCCCGACGAGGTGTCGCACGCCGTGCACCGCCACCTCGACCCTGGCCAGGCCTCGCTCCTGGTCTATCGCCCCGCCTCGGCCCCCGGCTTCGCCCGCGATGCCGATGCCGCCTTCGCCGCCCTGGATGCGGCCCCGCCGTCGACGCTCCCCGGCGTCCCCCTCCCCGAGGAACCCGTCGCCCCGCCGCACGTCGTCACGGCCCCCGTCCCCGAGCAGGTGCACGGGGCCGTCTCCGTCTTCCGCACGAGGTACGGCGTCCCGATTCTCGTCAGGCGCAAGCCGGGGGCGAGCGTCGTGCACCTCGGGATGTACGCCCTCGGCGGCGCCATGCGCGAGGATGCGGCGGGCGCCGGCATCGCCACGCTGGCGTCGCGGACGACGCTCAAGGGGACGTCCCGGCGCGACGCCGAGGCGATCGCGCTCGAGACCGAGCTGCTCGGGGGGAGTATCTCCCCCACGGTCACCAGCGACGGGACCGGCTGGACGCTGTCGGTCACGCCGCCGCGGCTCGCGGCCGGGATCGCCCTCCTCGCCGACGTCGTCCTCTCGCCGGCCTTCCCCCTCGCCGCCTTCGAGACGGAACGGGCCATCGCCCTCTCGCAGCTCGCGCAATTGCGCGACGACATGATGCGCTACCCCGTCCGCCTCGCGAACGAGGCGGCCTTCGGCGCGCATCCGTACGGCCGCGGCACCATGGGAAGCGAGGCGTCGATCCGCGCCCTCACGGTGGACGACGCCCTCGCCTGGCACGACGCGCAGGTGCGCACGTCACCGTGCGTCCTGGCGGTGGTCGGCGACGTGGAGCCGGCCGAGGTGGCGCGACTGCTCGCCACCGCCTTCGACGCCCTGGCCTTTCACGGCGGCGAGCCGTTCGCGACCCCGGCGTGGCCCGGTCGCGTGGTCCAGCGCGTCGAGAGTCGCGACAAGGCACAGACCGGGCTGGCGCTGGCCTTTCCCGCCCCCCCCCGCCCCGACGAGGCCCGCATCGCGGCACACCTCACGGCGGGGGTCGCGAGCGGGCTGGGCGGGCGCTTCTTCGACGAGCTGCGGGACCGGCAGTCGCTCTGCTACACGGTGCACGCCACCGCCAGCGATCGCCTCGCCGCGGGCATGTTCCTGGCGTACATCGGCACCTCGCCGGACAAGGAAGCGGCCGCGCGCGAGGGGCTCCTGCGCGAGTTCGCCCGCCTGTGCGAGGCGCCGGTGAGCGACCAGGAGCTGGCGCGGGCCCGCACCTATGCGTTAGGCACCCATGCCATCGCGCAGCAGTCCGGCGGGAACGTCCTCGCCGAGCTGGTCGACGCGTGGCTGTACGGTGCCGGCCTCGAGGAGATCGACCGCTTCGCCGATCGCCTGCGCGCCGTCACGCCGGCGTCGATGCGCGAGCTGGCACGCCGCTACTTCGATCCCGACCGGCGGGTCGAGGGGATCGTGCGGGGGAGGGGGTGAGCGGCGCGGCGGCGAGCGTCGATGGCAGCGCCTGCCGAACCTCCTCCTCGCACCCTAGCGCGACGAGCTCGCCGGATATCCCAGGGCGTCGTTGAGCCACCGGACCAGCGGGCGCATCGCCACGAAGTCCCGCTCCACCCGGCGCGGAAGCTCGGCCGACAGCACCTCGTCGTCGTCCACCGGTGCCGACAGCGTGAACGATACGTGCCGCAACAGGTCGCCATGGCGATGGTCGGCCGGGTAGCCGCGCGGACTCCGCGTGAGCTTCCCCTCGCGGCTCAGCTCCCCGAACCGCGCCGAAAGCGCCCGGGCGCGCAGCAGGCGCGCCAGCTCGCCGCCCCGCTCGGCGATCCGGTCCCGGATGGCCCCGAGCGCCGGGCGCGACGGCATCCAGATGCCGCCAGCCACAATGGAGGCGCGGGGCTCCAGGTGGAAGTAGTACCCGGCGCCCGCCCCATGGGTCTCCGTCCCCACGCCGTGCGACGCGCGCCGGTGCGGGAACCAGCACGCCAGGTGCGTCTTGTACGGCGACTTGTCCTTCGAGAATCGCGTGTCGCGGTAGATGCGGAAGATCGAGCGCTTCGGGCTCCCATGGATCTCGGGGACGGCGCGGGCGAGCCGCACGTCCATCTCCTCGACGAACAGCTGCATCGGGCGCAGGAGCAACGCGTCGAACTGCGCCTTGCGCGCCTTGAACCACTCGCGGTCGTTGTTCCGCTTCAGCTGGCGCAGGAACGCCAGCGCCTCGGGGGTGAATCCCGGAAAGATCGTCATCGTCCCTCGCTCGACTCGGCCAGCGCCTCGCGGGCGCGGGCCACGCTCGCCACCACCGGGCGCAGGCGCCCCCCGGGGTCGCGGAGCCCCACCAGCGCCTCGTAGTCGCCCGCGCCGTCCACGATCACGGTGCGCACCCGGGGCTGGCTGGTGGCCCAGGCCAGCACCCCCCAGATGGCCCGCGCCTGGTTCCGCTCGCCGAACGTGCGAGGGTAGGCGCGGGCCGAGAAGATCCACTGCTCCTTTGGGGTCCCCCGCATCCAGCGTTCCGCCAGCCGCATGCGCGCGGAAAGCGAGGCCCCGCCGCCGAACGACGGGGCGAGCGAGAACCCCAGCAGGTCGATCCCCGGCTGCCGCGCCCCCCAGGCGTACAGCGCCGAGTCGCTCGGGGAGAAGGTCGACGCCGCGAGGGCGACGCGGGTGCGCGGGCGCAGGCGATGCGCCAGCGCCGCCGACTGCGCCAGGTAGTCGTGCCACCACGCCGCCGGCACACCGCCCAGCATCCGGGCCCCGGCATCACTCGGGTCGAGCGCCGGGACCAGGACGTCGGGGCGCACGCGGCGCACCACCTGGTCCACCATCGCCAGGCGGCGCCGGAGGTGGGCGGCAGGATCGGCGTGGAAGGCGCTCGCCTCATCGCTCCCGTATCCGAGCGCGACCACCAGCAGCACGGAGTCGCGCCGGATGTCGGCCAGCGACGCCGCCAGCGAGTCGAGCGCCATCGCCCCGACTCCCTTCGGGAGCACCGTCACGCTCACGACTCGCATGCCGAGCGTGTCCGCCAGCGCCAGGTCGCGGGCCAACGGCAGGGGAGGGGGCGCACCGTCGAGCGCGGGAAAGACGTGCAACCCCAGGACGAAGTCGCCGCGCGGCCGCTCCTGCAGGCGCTCGCCCCCAAAGACCGAGAACGACTCGCTGGCGTACACCGCGCGCGGGAACTCGATCACGGTGAGCGTGGCCATGACGGCGGCGACGACCGCCAGCGCGGCCCGTACCGCGCTCCCCACCCGCCAGCGGGCCGGGAAGGCCGGCGCCAGGAGCGGAAGGAGGATGAGCCACGGCGATGACAGCGCCTCGCGCCCGAACACGAAGCCCATCGCCCCCGATTGCGCCACCGCCGCCGCCACCAGCGGCGCCGGGAGGTCGGCCACCCAGCCGCTCGCGTAACGCGCCACCGCCGCGGCAAACAGGGTGACGTTGAAGAGGAAGATCGGGAGCCCGAAGAAGAGCGTCGCGTGGTGCCGGATGATCGCGTACCCGCTCTGGGCCACGAAGAAGAGGAGGACCGCGGGCCACACCCAGGCCACGAGGTAGATCGCCCGCCCCGTCAGCACCGTGCTCGAGGCGACGACGATCAGCGCCCCCGGAACGATGAATAGCGCACAGATCGAGGTCAGCGCCAGGAAGAGGCGCGACTGGCGTCGCGCGCGGGCAATCTGGGACGCCAGCACGACGTCCCACAGCAGCACCGCCACCGAGACGCCGAGGTATCCGGGAATGAGCCACTCGCGAGGGAGCGCCATGCGTCAAATCTCCCACGTTGGCGCCTCCACGAGCAACAGGGAGCGCCTCGCGCCGTCGCCCGGCTCCACGTTGCGCGTTGCGCATGGCGGATGGCGCGTTGCGGATGGCGCGTTGCGGATGGCGCGTGGCGCGTGGCGCGTGGCGCGTTGCGGATGGCGCGTTGCGTATGCCGCATCCCCATCCCGCCGCACGCCGCCACCCGCGGTCGCGCTCCCATCCCCGCCTCCACACGGACGGGTTACCTTCTCGGCATGAAACGGCGGGTGCTCCTCTACGTCCCCAGCGTGATCTCGCTCACTCGCCTGGCCATGGCGGCGGCCTTCGTCGTGTTCCCAGCCCCCGAGACGCGCGTGATCCTCATCCTCGCCGCCTCGCTCACCGACTTCTTCGACGGCTGGTTGGCACGGCGCGCCGGGCTCACCACCAAGTGGGGGGCGCTCATCGATCCCATCGCCGATCGCATGTTCGTCTTCACCGCCGTCTGCATCTTCCTGTTCGAGGGATCGATCGGCACGGCACAGTACTTCATGCTCATCTCGCGCGACGTCATGACGGCCATCGGCTTCCTGGTGGCGCGCATCGTCCCCTGGCTGCGCCCGGTCACCTTCCGCGCCCGCCTGTCGGGAAAGATCGTCACCACGTTGCAGCTGCTGGCCCTCCTCGCCCTCCTCATGCAGCCGCACCGCGCCGGCACCCTCATCAACCTCGTCGGCATCACCTCCGCCTGGGCGATCGTCGACTACACGCTCATGCTCTGGCGGGAGCGCGAGCGCGGGGCCGCGTGAACGCTCCTCGTCCACGGCGGAGGCGCTGGGACCGCCTCGCGGTGGCCCTGGCCTGGCTCGCCGTCGCTCCCCTCGCCGCCCCGGCGCAGCGCCCCGCCGGACGACAGTTCGAGGGGCGCCTCGACGCCATCCTCGCCAGCACCCCGTCGATGCAGGGCGGCGTCGCCGTGAATGTCCCGGCGGGTCTCTACGTGCGCCTGGGCGCGGCCGTGGCTGGCGGGGTCGCGCACCGCGACGGCGCATCGCGCACCGCCGCCCGCGGCGACCTCTTCGCCCGCTTCCTCCTCGACCCGTTTCGCGAGTCCCCGTGGGGGGTGTACGGCGTGGGCGGGCTGAGCGCGATGTACGACGGCTTCGAGGAGTGGCGCCCACGCGTCATGGCCGGCGTGGGGGTCGAGGGGGGGCCACGGCACGGGCGCGCCTGGGGGGGCGAGCTCGCCCTCGGTGGAGGGGTTCGACTCACCCTCTTCGTTCGCGGGGCACGAACGACGGGACGGTAGGGAAAGCAAAGACCCCCTCGTCGGAGAGGGGGCCGGGTGAACTACGCCGCGGTGATCGCTTCGTTGTTCTTGCTCTGCTTGGGCGGCTGCACGAACCGCTCACCAAGCAACCGCATCTGCTTCAACTGATCGGCCGACAGCTCGTGATATCGATCGGCCAGGTATTTCATCGTTTCGTCGAACCACTCGAGTTGATGCTCGGGCTCGGCGCCAATGACGCCGCATCGCATGATGTGCTGGAACAGCTCGTCGCGCGCCTCGTCGAACGGGGTCGGGAGCGCAGGGGTGGTGTGACGACGGACGGTTTTTTTCGCCATGTCCTCGGGTTGTAGGTTGAGTACAGGACCGAAAGCTAACCTCTCAGTCGCGTCCGCCCAAGCTACGCGCGCCTCGAACGGAACGTTCCGGCCCCTGCAACGATGGCGATTCCCCTGCTAGGAAGCCGCAAATGAGCTCCACGAGCTCCCCCGGCGCCTCCTCGGGGACCAGACGCCCCACCTCGTCGACGTGCTCGTATTTCCCGTTCGGGAGCCCCTCCACGTACCCCTCCGCGACTCCCTTGGTGCACCAGCGGTCCCGGGTCCCGCGCACCACGAGCGTCGGTGTCTTCACGTCCGACAGCTCCATGTCGTCGACCTGGTCCTCCTCGAGCGACCCCGCCAGGGCCAGCAGGTGATTGGCCCCGTCACGCCCGAGATACGGCGCCAGGTAGCGCCCCACCAGGACGCTCGGCATGTGGCGCCCCGAGGCCACCGAGGCCTCCAGGAACGGCGTCAGGAGCGATGAGGCGCCGAACAGTCCGCGCGAGAGGCGGAATGCGTAGCGCGCGGTTTCGCGCTGCAGGTCGCGTATCTCGGCGCCGGGGAGGTCGTCGAGCGGTGGCGGTCCCACCAGTAGCACTCGCTCCACACGGTCGCGCCGCTCGGCGGCCAGCCGAAGCGCCACGATCCCTCCGACGTCCATCCCCACGACGGTGACTCTCGGGAGCTGAAGCGCCGTCAGCGCGCGGTCCAGATAGTCGGCCTGCGCGCGAAGGCCGAAGTCGGCGTCGAACGGGCGGTCCGACTCTCCGTAGCCGAACAGGTCCACCGCGAAGGCGCTGCACTGTCGCACGGCGAGCATCGGGCCCACCTCGCGCCACAGGAACGACGAGGTACCGAATCCATGCACGAGGACGACCGGCGTCCCACCGTATCCGAACCGGTCGACGTGCATCGCCCCCGGCCCCACGGGGACGCGGAACATGTCGGGGTCGGTGGGGACTTTCACGCTTCGCTGGGAGGCTCGGGGACGGGGCGCGCGATGGGAGCAGGGGTGCGGCGGGCGCGGGAAATGTAAGCGCCGAAGGGCTCCTTGTCGGGGCGCCCTACTCCCTCCGCTCCGTCTCGCATCCTAGAATTCACCGCTTACCCCATCCCGGTCGGTTCGGGGGCGTGCGACGGTCTGCTGCCCGCCTGGGCCGAGCCGTTAGGGCACTGGGGCCACGGCAACGACAGAGGAGACATGGCCAAGCAATCCAGGGACGCCGGAAAGGGACGCCCATCGAACGTGGTGAAGAAGAGTGCCAAGGGGAACCAGAAGGGCTTCTACGCCATGCTGGGACTGGTGGCAGCGGTTCTGGGGATCTTCATCATCTATCAGGTGACGAAGCCGAAGACCTCGCCCGAGAGCACGAAGGTCGACCCGTCGATCCCGCTCCCCAAGGCCGAGGGGTACCTCCTGGGGAAGGAGGACGCGCCGGTGCAGGTGCTCGAGTTCGCCGACTTCGAGTGCCCCGCCTGCGGCCAGTTCTACGTCCTGACCGAGCCGGACGTCCGCACCCGCCTCATCGAGACCGGTGAGATCAGCTACCGCTTCCTCGACTACCCGCTCCCCGGCCACCGCAACACCTGGGCGGCCTCACACGCCGCCGCGTGCGCCAACGAGCAAGGGAAGTTCTGGGAGATGCACGACCGCATCTTCATGGGGCAGGATCAGTGGAACGGCGAGGCCACCTCGCGTCCGAAGTCGGTCTTCAAGGACTACGCGAAGGCGATCGGACTGGACGTCGACAAGTGGGAGCAGTGCTTCGACGAACAGCGCTACCTGCGGAACATCCAGGCGAACCGTGCCGAGGCCGAGCGCCGCATGGTCGGCTCGACGCCGACGTTCATCATCGGGTCGCGCATGGTTCCGGGGAGCATCTCGTTCGACAAGTTCAAGGCGTACGTCGACAGCGCCAAGGCCGAGGCTGTGGCGGCGCCGGCCGCGCCCCCGACCGATAGCGCCGCGAAGCAGTAGCCGGTCGACATCGCCGGCTCGTCCCGCGTGCCGCCTCCCCCAGCGGGAGGCGGCACGCGCCGCTCCGGCGGTCACGCACGCTCGGCGAAGCGGCGCTTGAGGTCGAGCTTCTCCATCGTGGGGCGTGCGTCGGGGCGCTGGTACACGGCCTCGCGCAGCCACGCCAGCTCCGCGTCGCGCTCCGCCTCTGGGACGTCGCGCCACCAGGCGACCTGCTTGGGGTTCCATCGGTAGCCGCGCCCCTTGAGGAATTCGTTCCGCTCCCGCGGCGCGCCGGTGGCCTGGATGTGCCACATGGGACGGCGCGCACTCTCGAGGAGGAGGCGCATGGGGAGGTCGCCGTTGGCGAAGGGGGTCGCGAGCAGGTGGATCCCCGCGAAGCAGTCCTCGTCGGCGCGGTGCGCCTCGTAGAAGACGCGGGCGTGCTTGTACAGCAGGAATTCGAGCTTCGACGAGTCGAAGCCGTAGGCCCCCCAGGGAACGTCGGCCATCGAGCAGGCCCAGTACCGGTCGGCGAACTCGGGAAGGCGCCGCTCCAGGAAGTTGCGGTCGAAGGCGGCGTTGTGCGCCACCACCAGCACCGCGCTGCCTAACGCGGCACGGATCGCCCCCTCGTCCAGGCGATGCCCTGCCACCATCTCGTCGGTGATCCCCGTCTTCTCGACGACGAACGGCGGGATCGGGCGCCCCGGATCCTCGTAGCACGTGATGGCCGGGAGGACCCGGTGAATGCGCCCGCTCGACGGGTCGAACTCGAACGGGACGCCGCAGAACTGGATGATGGCGTCCTGCCGCGATTCGAGCCCCGTCGTCTCCACGTCCACGAAGAGGGCGAGCCGTACCGCGTCGCCGTCGTCCGCGTGGTACCGCTCCGGGTGAGGGATGCGCCGCAGGACGAGGTAATCCGGATGCCCCTCGAGGAGCGTGGCCGCCGCCTCGGCGGCCTCTCGGTCGGCGGTCATGGCAGGTGGGCGCAGGAGTTGGCGCAGGAGTTGGCGCAGGAGTGGGCGGCGTGCATCGAGGCCAATCTACCGCACGCGCCGACACCGGAGAGGCGGGCCGACCCCAAGCGAGCGCGGGCGTCAGGGAACCCCCGAGCGCGAGGGGGGAGAAACCCACGTTGCACTCTCTGGGGCAAATGCTGACTGTGGTAGCAGCATTTCCCCACACTCGTGCGACCGGAGAACGACATGCCCGTGACCTTCACTCCCATCAGCAACGACGTCCTGTCTGGAGTCCGCCAGGGTGACGAACGCGCGCTCGAACGCCTGTTTCGTGAGCACTACGACGCTCTGATCGAGGAAGCCAAGGCCGACCTCGACGATGCCACCTTCGCCCCCCGGATCGTCGAGACCGCGACCCTTCGCGCGTGGGAGAAGCGTACCGAGTTCCAGACGCCGCAGGCCCTCGAGAGCTTCCTGCGCGACGCGGTGCACGAGGGGGCAGTGCGAGAGAAGTCGCGCCGGGCCGCGCTCCACCGATTCGAGGGACACGAAGGGGTGCACCACACGCGCGCCAACGGCCATGCCACGGTCACCGTCGACGAGGCGTGGGCACGCATCACCAACGCCCTGCACGCCCCCCCGCCCGACACCGCCAAGGCGGCGAGGGCCAAGGCCGACTTGTCGCGCCACGCTGCCGCCGAGCACATGTCGGTGGTGGGCAGGCGGCGCGCGCCGTGGATGACCGCGCTGTACCTCGTCGGCGCCGTTGCCGTGGTCGCGGGGATCCTCTACGGTCTATTCCGCGAGACGCCGGAGGGGAAGCTGTCCCGCTACCTCAAGCGTGACGAATCGAGCGAGGTCATCTCCAAGTTCGCGCAGGTCGGGTCGATCACGCTC